>JBICIB010000883.1:0-11875 GCA_043101415.1 Planctomycetota bacterium JB042
GAACCAGGCGGCGACGTTCGGCCTCCCGATCATCCCGATGACCACGGCCTTCGCCGCCTCCGCGCGGATCGCCGGGAGGTTCAGGTCGGAGAACGCCGGGTCGTCGTTCTCCTCGACGTAGGTGTAGAGGTGGTTGTCGAGGATCTTGATGCGGTGCCGGCTCCGCCCCTTCGGCTCGGGGATCGCCTCGTAGCGGAGGCTCGCCCCGGACTGCATCGGCGCCGCCTCCTGGAACGCCGCGCGCGACGGGAAGACCTTCAGCGTCGGGCACTCCGCGAACTGGCGCTTGGCGTCGAACCGATCGAGCACCGACTCCTCGAACGCCTCGAGGTAGACCCCGAGCTCGGCCGCCAGCCGCGCGGATCCGTACGTGTCGATCTTCCAGCTCGTCTCGGAGAGGCGGAACCGGCCGTCCGCCCCCTCGACGACCTCCCGCTCGAGCTTCCGGATCCGCCGCTCCTCCTTCTTGTCGAACGCCCACTCCCGGTCGAACGCGAACGGAGAGCGCTCGAACGAATTCGCGTCGTCCGCCTCGGGCGCCTGCGCGTCCGGCGCGGCCGGCGGGGCGTCCGCCGGCGGCGGGGGGTCCTGGGCGGCGACGAGGGCGAGGAGGAGCGGGAGCGGTGAGGGGGACGGCATGGGCGGCTCCGGGGCGGCGGGGATCGATCGTACCGGGCGAGGGCTCCGGGAGGCGGTCGGGCCCCGCGCGGGCTGGTAGCCTCCCGGGACCGCCCGGAGAGACCCGATGCCTCGACCGAACCGTCTCGCGCTCGCCGTTCCCCTCCTCCTCGCCGCCTGCGCCGCCCCCGCGCCGGAGTTCCTCGTCGACGAGGCGGCGCTCGGGCCGTACTCGAGCGGGGTCGTGGTCGGCGACCTCGTCCTCCTCTCCGGGAAGATCGGCGAGCGGGGCGGGACGTTCGAGCACGAGGTCGAGACCTGCCTCGACGCCGTCGAGCGCGACCTCGCGCGCGCCGGCCTGTCGCTCGCCGACGTCGTGGAGGCGCGGGTCTACCTCACCGACATGGCGCGCTACGGCGACTTCAACGCGATCTACGGGCGGCGCTTCCGGAGCCCGTACCCGGCGCGGACCTGCGTCGCCGTCCTCGCCCTCCCCGGCGAGGCGCGGGTCGAGGTCCAGGTCGCGGCCCGCCGCTGACGCGCCCCGGGCGAAGGCGTTCCAGGGTCACCCGCCCGTCTTCGCCGCCTCCGCGGCGAGGATCTTCTCCAGCTGCTCGAGGTCGGCCCTGGCGTGACGGGTGTGCACGCTGTCCGCGCCGACGGCCCGCTCGAGTCCCCGGACCGCGCGTCGCAGGTGCGGGAGCGCGTCCGAGAACCGACCGACGCTCGCCAGCGCCGAGCCGAACGTCTGCTCCAGCCGGAGGGTCGTCGGGTGCTCGGCGCCGTCGCGCGCCAGCGATTGCTCGACCGCCCGTTCCATGAGGCGGATCCCCTCGTCGATCTCTCCGGTCTGGAACCGCGTGATCGCCAGGCTCTGCCGCAGGCCGATCAGCGCGCGGTCGTCCGGGCCGTCCTCGCGTTCGATCCGCGCGATCTCCTCCTCGTAGACACGGGCCGCCTCCGCGTCCTCCCCCCGTCGTCGGAGCGCGCTCGCGAGCGTGGAGCGGAGGTCGCGCTCGACGAGGAGGTCGCGTCCAAGGCACCGCTCCAGCGCGTCGCGGCAGATCTCCTCCGCCTCGGCGGCGCCGTCGCGCGTCATCATCAGGAGCGTCGCGAGGAGGGATCGGGCGGCGAGCGTCGCCTCGTCGTCCGGACCGCCGATCCGGTCCCGACTGGACGCCTCCTCCCGCGCGAACCGGAGGCCGTCCTCGATCCGACCGAGCGTCAGGTAGAGGACGGCGAGCCCGCGGCGCGAGTCGTTCGCGTCGGCGGAGTCCGTCCCGTACGCGGCCACGACGTGGTCGAGCGAGGCGAGGCGGAGCTCCTCCACCTTCGCCCAGTCGCGGCGGCGCGCGTGGGCGTCGAACAGCGCCTCGACCACCTGCCGCGTCCGCGGGTGGGCCGGGCCGTGCCGGTCGGTGACCAGGGCGCGGAGCCGATCGAGACGTTCGACCCCTTCGTCGATCCGGCCGGCCTCGACGAGGCGTCCGGCGAACGACGCCTCGAGTCCGACGGTGATCGTGTGCGCCGGCCCATGCACCGCCGTCGCGATCCCGATCGCCTCCTCCAGGTGCGCCAGCGCGGCGTCGAAGTCCCCGGCCCGGCGCTCGACGTCGCTCATCGCCCGATGGAGCGAGATCACGCCGGTCTCGTCGAGCGGGCTGGGGTCGGACCGCTCGTGGACGTCGAGGACGCGCCGGACCAGACGATCCCCCTCGTTCCGGAGCGCGCTCTCGGAGAGGACGAGGCCGTGCAGGAGCGCGAGCTCGAGGGTCGCCGGATGCTCGAAGCCGAGGTCGCGCTCGCTCTCCGCGAGGATCGCGCCGCAGACGTCCCGCGCTTCCTCCAGCCGCCCGCTGCCGATCAGCGCCTTGACGTGGTCGCGTCCGAGCGACCGGACCTCGCGCGGGTCGCGCTCCTCTCGATCGGCGCGCAGCGCCCACGCGCGCGCGAAGTGCGGCGCCGCCTCCTTCGGGCGCCCGAGCGCGAGGTACGCCGCGCCGAGGGTGTGCTGCAGCTGCCACTCGACCGTCGGGTGACGGCCCACGTCCGTCTCGAGCCGCGAGGACGCCCGGCCGAGGACGTCGGTCACGAGCACCTCGCGGCCGAGGTCGTTCGCGTCGACGGCCGAGAAGAGGCCGGCCAGGAAGCGGGTCACGGCGTCCGACGCGTCGCGGGCGGCGACCGCGGCCCGGCGCTCGTCGTCGGCGACGTCGCGCGCCTCGAGGGCGCGGGCGCGCTCGGCGAGGGCCCAGACCAGGCCGACGGCGAGCGAGAGGAGCGCCGCGGCGGCGCCGGCGACGAGCGAGCGGTGCCGGCGGGCGAACGTCCGGAGGAGGTAGAGCGAACCGTCCCCGCGGGCCGCGATCGGCTCGTGGCGGAGGTGGCGGCGCACGTCGTCGGCGAACGCGGCGGCGGACGGGTAGCGGCGCTCCTTCTCCTTCGCGAGCGCCCGCTCGACGATCACCTGGACGTCGCCGGAGAGCCCCTTCACCGCGCGCGCGAGCGGCGGGACCGGCTCCTCGAGGATCGTGCGCGCCGCCTCGGTGATCGGCTTCCCGACGACGTCGTGGGGGAGGTGGCCGGCGAGGAGCTCGTAGGCGAGCACGCCGAGCGCGTAGACGTCGCAGCGGACGTCGACGGCGTCCGGGTCGCCGCGGAGCTGCTCGGGGCTCATGTACGGCAGCGTTCCGACGATCTGGCCGACCTGGGTCAGGAGCGTCGTCGAGCGGTCGTCGTCCTCGAGCCGCGCGACGCCGAAGTCGAGGACCTTCGGCCGGCCCTCGGCGTCGACGAGGACGTTCGCCGGCTTCAGGTCGCGGTGGATGACGCCGCGTTGGTGCGCGTGGTGGACGGCGTCGGCGACCCGGGCGACCAGCTCCAACGCCTCGCGCGGGCCGAGCGCGTGGCGCCGGACGTGCTCGGTGATCGGCGGGCCCTCGATCCGTTCGAGCGCGAAGTACGGCCTCGCCCCGCGCGCGGTCCGTTCGACGCCCGCCTCGTGGATCTGCGCGATGCCGGGGTGGCGGAGCCGGCCGAGCAGGCGCGCCTCCGCCTCGAACCGCCGGACGACCTGCTTCGAGGCGACGCCGGGGCGGAGGACCTTCAGCGCCACCTCGCGGTCCGGGTTCTCCTGGCGCGCGAGGTAGACCCGGCCCATGCCCCCCTCGCCGAGGAGGCCGACGATCCGGTACCCCCCGATCGACTCCGGACGCTCGTCGTCGAGCGCGCCGGCCTCCTCGAGCAGTTCGCGGTCCCAGTCGGTGTCGACCACCGGGTCGTCGACGAGCGCCGCGCCGGCGTCCCGGGCCAGGAGATCGAGGACCTCGTCCCGGACCGCCGGGTCGTCCCCGCACTCCGCGTCGACCCATGCCTCGCGTTCTTCCGCCGGGACGTCGAGCGCGCGGACGAACAGGTCGGACACGCGGTCGTGCCGGCTCATCCCGCGCGCTCCAGCTCGCGCGTGAGCCACGCCCGGGCGAGGCGCCAGTCCCCCTTGACCGTCCGCTCGGAGACGTCGAGGACGGTCGCGACCTCTTCGACCGACATGGCGCCGAAGAACCGCATCACGACGACCTCGGCCTGCCGCGGCGAACGGGCCCGGAGCGCCTCGATCGCGCGGTCGAGACGGACGAGGTCGACCTCCGCGGCGTCCTCCGCCGCCGGCTCGTCGTGGAGCGTCACCTTCCGGTCGGCCCCCCGCTTCGCCGCCCCGCGGCCGCGCTGGTGGTCGACGAGCACCCGCCGCATCGCGGTCGACGCGACGGCCCGGAAGTGGGCGCGGTCCTTGTAGATCGCGCGGTCCTGCCCGACGAGCTTCAGGAACGCCTCGTGGACGAGCGCCGTCGGCTGGAGGGTGTGGCCGGACGCCTCCCGGCCGAGGTGCGCGGCGGCGAGCCGGCGCAGCTCGTCGTAGACGATCGGAAACAGCTCCTGCGCGGCCTCCCGGTCCCCCTCGCCGAGGCGGGAGAGGGGGCCCGTGACCGGGTCGGTCCCATCCATGGGGGGAGAGGATACCGAAGCGGGGGAGACGGGGGCGAGCGAGGGGCGAGCGCGGCGAGTTCGAGAGCCCGCCCGCGAGAATTCGTCGGAATTCCCTGCCCCTCCGCCGCCGGACCTCGCGGGTCGGGTCGAACCGAGAACGACCCACCAGACACCGGAGATTCGTCATGAACCGTGCCCTCGCCCTCTCCCTCCTCGTCGCCATCTCGCTCCCCTCCGTCGCCCGCGCCGAGAACGACTGCACTCCCGGCACCGCCATCGGCGAGAGTCGCATCGCCCACGGCACCGGCGGGCTCGTCGCCGCCCTGGCCGACGAGGACCGCTTCGGCGCCTCGGTCGCCTCCCTCGGCGACCTCGACGGCGACGGCGTCGTCGACGTCGCCGTCGGGGCGCCGGGGGACGACACCGGCGGCGTGGACCGGGGCGCCGTCCACGTGCTGATGCTGAACGCCGACGGGACCGTGAAGGCCGAGCGGAAGATCGCGCACCTGAGCGGCGGGTTCGGGGCGCTCTCCGACGAGGACGAGTTCGGCGCCGCGGTCGACGCGATCGGCGACCTCGACGGCGACGGCGTGGGCGACCTCGCGGTCGGCGCCCCCGGCGACTCCGACGGCGCGTTCCTCCCGGTCATCCACTACGGCGCGGTCTGGATCTGCTTCCTGAACGCCGACGGCACCGTCAAGTCGACCGCGAAGATCAGCGAGATCGCCGGCGGGTTCGCCGGCGGGCTGAAGAGCTCCGACGAGTTCGGCGCCTCGCTCGCCGCGATCGGCGACCTCGACGGCGACGGCGTGACCGAGCTCGCGGTCGGCGCCCCGGGCGACGACGAGGGGACGTACCTCGGCGGCTCGGTCTACGTCCTCTCCCTCACCTCCGCCGGCGCGGTCACCGCGACGACGAAGCTCGCGCCGAAGAGCGCGGCGCTCGGCTTCGATCCGGGGGCGGTCCGGTTCGGCTCCGGTCTCGGCCGGATCCCCGACCAGGACCAGGACGGTCGCGACGAGCTCGCGGTCGGCGCGGTGTACGACGACGACGGCGGGCTGAACCTCGGCGCGGTGTACGTCCTGTCGCTGAACGCCGACGGCACGGCCCAGTCGCACCGGAAGATCAGCCAGACCTCCGGCGGGTTCCAGGGGTCGTTCCAGAACGGCAGCCGGTTCGGCAGCGACGTCACGGCGATCGGCGACGTCGATCAGGACGGCGTCGACGACCTCGTGGTCGGGGCCTACTGGGCGGACGGCGTGACCGGCGGGATCTGGACCCTCTGCCTCGACGCGTCCGGAGACGTCGCCGACGAGTCGCTGGTCTCCGGAGGGTACGGCGGGCTCGACGCGCCGCCGCAGTTCGAGGACTTCTTCGGCGCGAGCGTCTGCGCCCTCGGCGACCTCGACGGCGACGGGATCGACGACGTCCTGGTCGGCTCGCCGGGCGCGGACGACGGCGGTCCGGAGCGGGGCGCGGTGACCGTGGTCCGGCTCGGCGGCATGTGGATCGACGCGGAGAACGCGCTCGCCGGCGTGAACGGCGCGCCGGTGCTCGACGGCTCGGGCGACCTCGTCCCGGGCGCCTCCACCACGCTCGCCCTGTCGAACGCGGCCCCGGACGCGGCCGTGCTGCTGTTCGTCGGGCTGACGAAGGTCGACGTCGAGACGAGCGGCGGCGTCCTCGTGCCGGCGCCCGACCTGATGATCGTCGGGCTCGGCACCGACCCGACCGGCGCGCTCTCGCTCGCCGCGCCGTGGCCGGCGACCGTCCCCTCGGACACGTCGTTCTACTTCCAGGCCTGGGTCGCCGACGCGGCCGCGCCGTTCGGCTACTCCGCCTCGAACGGCGTCGCGGCGACGACGCCCTGAGCGCGAATCCCCCCGCGCGACGTCCGACGGCCGCCCGCCCCGCCCTCGGGGCCGGCGGCCTCCTTCGCGTCTCCGCGGCTCACGCCGACGCGGTCGCGGCGGCCGGGGCGGCGAGGAGTTCGTCCGCGACCGTGATCGACGCGTCGTCCGGCGGGCGGCGGAGGTCGAGGGTGCGGCGCTCGGTCTCGTCCAGCGGATCGCCGTCCGGGGTCGACTCGACGGTGACGATCGGGAGGGCGGGGGCGTCGGTCTGCGACTCGACCCGCGCGGTCTCGCCGGTGCTCAGGCGGACGCGGCTGCCGTTCGGGAAGATCCCGTTCAGCTCGATGAAGCGGCGCAGCAGCGGGCGGTGGAAGTGCCCGTCCATCGAGAGCATCAGCCGGTACGAGCGCGTCGGGGACATCGCCTCCTTGTACGGGCGGACCGCGGTGAGCGCCTCGTAGACGTCGCAGATCTTCACGATGCGGGTGAGGGTCGAGACCGGGAGGGGGACCGTCGTCCTCGGGTAGCCGCGGCCGTCCTCGGTCCGGTGGTGTCCGAACGCGACGGTCACGGCCAGCGGGTCGCACTCGGTCTGCTCGAGCAGGATCTCCCCGCCGTGGATCGTGTGCTTCTGCATCTCCGCCCGCTCCTCCGCCGAGAGGACCTCGGTCGAGTGGAGCAGCTCGAACGGGAGCTTCGCCTTGCCGACGTCGTGCATCAGGCTCGCCACGCCGATCCGCTCGAGCGTCTCCTCGTCGCTCGTGAAGTTCCGCGCGAAGTTCAGGGCGAGGATGCAGACGCGGATCGAGTGTCCGAACGTGTACGCGTCGTAGTTCTCGTACCGCGACAGGTTCAGGATCGCCTTCGGATCGTCGTCGAGCGTCGTGAGGACCTCGTGGACCATCGAGCCGACGGCGCCGAGCTCGAGGGAGTCGCCGCAGCAGACCTGCATCATCGTCGTCTGCAGCGAGTCGACGAGCCCCTGGTACACCTGCTGAGGGACCTCGAGGGTCGTCCCGGCCCGCAGCCGGTCCCCCTCCGGCGTGATCGTGGCGACCGGCGTGGTCGGCCCCACGGTCCCGACCATCCGGCCGAGGAGGCGGATCTTCGCGCACCCCCTCGCGGCGAGCGCGGCGTTGGCGTCCTCGCGCGACTCGGGCCGTCGCCGCCGATCGGTCAGCAGCTGGAGGAGGAGGGTGAAGTCGCTCGCGTCGACGCCGCGATCGAACTCGAATCCGCCGGCCTTCAGCTCGCCGAGCGGCTTCATCAGCTTCGGCGCGCTCAGGGAGGCGCCGAGCAGGGCGCGCCCCTGGTGGACGATGCACCGGTCGACGATCGTGAGCGAGAGGGACGGCTCGCCCGTCCCCTCGCAGTGCTCGCCGACCATGCGCGCGAGCTCCCGGACCGACGTCTCGACCCGCGGGTGCTGCGTCCAGTAGATGCCGGAGTTGATGATCCCGACCACCAGCTCGTCGACGAAGGCGGTGATCCCCTCGACCCTCTCTCGCTCGTCCAACCGGCACATCCCGCCGCTCCTATGTCTCGTAACGGGAGAGCGCGCGTCGCACCGCCTCCCGGAACGGTTCCCCTTCGGACGGCGCGAGCAGCCGGCGACGGGTCGAGGAGAGCTCCTCGAGCCCCTTGCGGGCGGTCTCGCACTTCAGGACCCCGAGCATCGGGATCGCCTCCAGACGCCGGGCTGCGCTCTCCTCGTCGGTCCTGGTCACGAACTCGGCGAGAAGCCCGGCCGCCGCCTCGACCCGCCGCTCGTCCCCCTCGTGGCGCGAGGGCTCGGTCGTGAGCGCCAGCAGGTAGTCGACCGGGACCTCCTCGTCCGAGAGGATCCGGAGCGGGCCGGAGAGGCGCGCGTCGAGATCGAGCGCGCGGAGCGCCTCCGCCACCGCGGGCGCGGCGGCGGGCTCGACGCGGAGGAGGACGTGGTAGAGCGAGAGGAGCTCGGGTCGCGGCCGCCGCAGGACCTTCGCCGTGCGGCCGTGTCGAGAGAACCCGCCCTCCAGGACGAGGTGCGACGCCGCGTCGCGCATCCGCGCCGGCCCGATCCGACCGCAGACCTCCGCGAGCGCGTCGAGGTCCTCCGGCCGATCGGGGTCGAGCGAGTCGAGGAACGAGTGGAACGTCGCGGGGAAGACCTCCACCACGTTCTCGACCCCGAACAGCCGCGACTCCTCGGCGAGCGACTTCAGGCTCGGGTCGCAAAGGAGGTCGAACAGCCGGTGGAGCTGTCGTCTCTCGAGCGCCGCGGCGAACCGCTCGCGGGCCTGGGCGATGTGCGCCTGGAGCAGGGCGCTCCGGCCCGGGACGGCCGGCGCGAGCGACGGCACGAGGAACCCGCGCAGCCGCTCGACGAGCTCCTCGTCCTCGAGCCGCACGAAGAAGTGGAGGAGGACGCCGAGCCGCTCCAGCTCGTCGGTCACGCGGTCGAGGAGCCGGCGCTCGTGGACGAGGGGCGCGATCCCGTCGAGTTCCGCCAGCAGCTCGTCGACCCGCTCCTCGGTCTCGGTCCGCGTCCCGATCGGCGGCGGCGCCGGCTCCGCGGCCTCGGTCGGGGGCGCGAACGAGAGCGGCCCGGGGCGCGGCCCGGCCTCCGCGGCGCGGAAGAAGTACTTCCGGCTGACCCGGTGGAGGAGGTGGTCGACCTGCGCGGTGTCCGAGGCGGGCGCGCCGTCGGCGATCGCGGCCGTGATCCGGGTCAGGAGCTCGTCCGCCATCTCCCGCATCCGGCTCGGGTCGGCCATCGCCTCGGCCGGGAGGAGGTTGATCAGCCGGCCGATGAGGTCGACCCTCCGCCGGGGCTCGTCGGACGGCGCGGCGGGCGCGGACGATTCGAGGACCTGCTGCAGCGCGGCCAGCCGGCCCTGCAGCGACTCGTCCGAGTCGAGCATCTCGGCGAGCATCTGCCCCTGCCGGCTCGCGGTCTTCCACCGCGTGGCGACCGTCCCGCTCGAACCGGCGCCGACGGGGAACGCCCCGTCGAACCGCCGCTCGACCGGCTCCAGGCCCGCGAGCCCCGCCGGCCAGAGGTCCGAGAAGAGGACCGACGAGCCGAGGTTCCCGCAGTTCTCCTGGAGCCGCGCGCAGAACTCGAGCAGCGACTCGCGCGTCAGGGCGGGCGTGAACCGGAGTCGCGCGACCCCGGTCCGGTCGAGCCGCTCGACCAGCCACCGGAGGCTCGGCCGGTACTCGACCTCGACCGTCGTGTCGCCGCACCGGACGCGGCCCTGGTCGATCGTGAGCTCGAGGTCCTCTCGCTCCTCGAAGACGATCCGGAACGCCTCGAGGCAGCGTTCCGAGGTCTCGCGGACCCGTTCGTTCGACGGGGGGAGCAGCGCCGTCAGCTTGACGAAGTCGGCGAACAGGCCGATCCACGCCGCGTGCGGCCCGCTCTCGCCGGGGTCGGCGGACGGGGCACCGGGCCGGTGTCCGGCCGGGATGGGGGGGATCTCGGTGACGGCCATGCTCGCGCGGGCACCTCGGCGGCATCGACTTCTCGGAGAGACGATCGACCGATCGGGAGGGGGCTCTTGAGGGACGATTCCCCCGAACGCCCCGGGGTGAACGACGCGGTTCGAGGCGCGGGACGTCCCGTTCGGCCCCCGCGGCACGTACGATCGCGAGAGCTCACGAACGAGTCCTCGTTGCGGTCGTCGCCGGAGAGGGGGGCGGGACGGCAGGACGGACATCCGGTGGAACGGCCCCGGTCGACGGGGAGACCCATGGCGACACCTCGAGACGACGCCCCGTTCGAGATCTTCGCGGATCCCGGCCAGGTGGTCCCGATCAAGGCGTGGACGCGCGGCGTCCCGGTCGAGGCGGCGGCGCGGGCGCAGCTCCGGAACATCGCCAGCCTCCCGTTCGTCCACGGCCACGTCGCGGTCATGCCGGACGTCCACCTCGGCAAGGGAGCGACGATCGGCTCGGTCATCCCGACGAAGGGGGCGATCGTCCCGGCCGCGGTCGGCGTCGACATCGGGTGCGGGATGATGGCGGTGAAGACGACGCTCGACGCCGCCGACCTGCCGGACGACCTGAAGCGGATCCGGACGTCGATCGAGCGCGCGGTCCCGCACGGGCGGACGAGCGGTCGGAGCCGGAACGACCGGGGCGCGTTCCGGGATCCGCCGGCGCGTCAGGTCGAGGTCTGGACCCGGGACCTCGGCCCCCGCTTCGAGCGGATCGCCGAGAAGCACGGGCGGATCCGGAACTGCAACCACCTGCCGCACCTCGGCACGCTCGGGACCGGCAACCACTTCATCGAGGTCTGCCTCGACGAGGGAAACGCCGTCTGGATCGTGCTGCACTCCGGCTCGCGGGGGGTCGGCAACCGGATCGGGACGTACTTCATCGAGCTGGCGAAGGAGGACATGGGGGTCCACGTCGCGAACCTGCCGGACCGGGACCTCGCCTACCTCGAGGAGGGGACCGAGCACTTCGGCGACTACGTCGAGGCGGTCGAATGGGCGCAGGACTTCGCGACGGCGAACCGTCGGCTGATGATGGCCCAGGTGCTGGAGGCGCTGTCGCGGGAGCGCTCGCTCCCGGGGTTCTCGGCGGACGTCATGGCGGTGAACTGCCACCACAACTACGTGGCGCGCGAGCGGCACGGCGGCGAGGACCTCCTCGTCACGCGCAAGGGGGCGGTCCGCGCGTGCGCGGGCGAGCTCGGCATCATCCCCGGGAGCATGGGAGCGACGACGTACATCGTCCGCGGTCGAGGCAACCCGGAGAGCTTCGAGTCGTGCTCGCACGGCGCGGGGCGCGCGATGTCGCGGACCGCCGCGAGGAAGAGGTTCACGGTGGAGGACCATCGCGCCGCCACGGCCGGGGTGGAATGCCGCAAGGACGCGAACGTCCTCGACGAGACGCCGATGGCGTACAAGGACATCGACGCGGTGATGGCGGCGCAGCGGGATCTGGTGGAGGTCGTGCACCGCCTGAGACAGGTCGTCTGCGTGAAGGGGTGACGACGTCCCGGGGCGTCGCCGCATCCGCGGGACCCTCGAAAAGGTTCTGTGCGAACGATCGAGGGCGCGGACCGGGAGCCCCGACGCCGCCTCGTTGCGGCCGGAATCTCGCCAAATCACGAAGGAAACGGCGTTTTCGGTCGAGTTTCGACCGCGTCGCGCCGAGGACTGGTGAGGCACCATTCTTTCGTGTAGAAACGAATGGGATGCCGGTCCGGAGGTGGTCGTGACGCAGGGAAAGGTCCGTCGGCGCGAGAAGACCGCGCCCGTCGGCCGGAACGACGAATGCCCGTGCGGCAGCGGTCGCAAGTTCAAGCGCTGCTGTCACGAGGATGCGGGACGCGCCGCGGCCGCGGCCCCCGTCGAGCCGCCGCCGCGCCCCAGCGCGGCGACCCCCCCGGGGGCCCCCCCCCCCGCCCGGCCGGGCCGGTCGGGCGC
>JBICIB010000884.1:0-6933 GCA_043101415.1 Planctomycetota bacterium JB042
CCGAAGCTGGTCACCGCGAGCGGAAGGAGGCCGGCCGGGTCGCCGACCCGAACGCCGCCGTCGAAGCTCGGTTCGGCGGGGGCGGCGGGCTCGTGGCGGGCGGCGGCGGTCCCGCCCCCGACGAGGAGGCCGGCCGCGGCACACAGGAGGCGAAGGGATCGAGGATGCATCGTCGGATTCCCGGTTGCACGGCGGAGCGGCTCCGCCGGCGGGTCTGAGTTGAGAATGAGTCGCAATTTCTATCGAAGTCGGGGCGCCGCCGCGAGGAGATTCTGGAGAACCAGGCTCAGGTCGATCCGGACGGAGGGGGTTCGGGGCGATCGGCGGGCCGATCCGCGGTCCCGTCGGTCGGAGGGACGCGCGGCGAGGAGGGGCGGGTGAGGAGGAAGACGATCACCGCCGCGCCCGTCGCGACCGCGCCTCCCTTCAGGGCGGGGGAGAAGTCGCGGAACAGGACGGGGTACGAGACCGACACCGCGATCAGCGCGACGCTCACCCCCTTCGCGCGGCGCCCGACCACGCCGTGCTCCAGCCAGTCGCGGACCGGGGGGCCGAGCCGCGGGTGGGCGAGGAGGCGGCGGTGGAGCGGCTCGGACCCGCGCGCGTAGAGGGCCGCCGCGAGGAGGAGGAACGGGGTCGTCGGGAGGAGCGGGACGAAGACGCCGACCACGCCGACCGCCACGGAGACGTGCCCGAGGAGGACGAGCAGGAATCGCATCGTCCGCGGATGATAGCGTCGCCGGCCGGCGCGGGTCTCCCCGTCCGTCTCGATCAGCGCGCGAGGAGTCGGGCGTCCCGGAGGCGATAGAGGCTCTCGACGCCGCCGCCGTCGCCGACCCTCTCGCCGATCTCGAGCGTCCCGACCACCGTCACCGGCCGGTCGCCGGCGAGCTTTGCGGCGTCGACCGGCGTCTCGAGGGCGACCGCGACCCACTCGTCGAGGACGGGGAGCGGACCGAAGCAGCATCCCGGCGGGTACCGCGTCACGAGGAGCGAGCGGACCGTGCCCCCCTCCGCCTCGAGGACGAGCGGGTGGCCGGTCAGCCGCGCCCGCTTCCCGTCGAGGGACGGCAGGGGCGGCGGGAACGCGGCGGCGGCGAGCGGCGTCGGGTCGACGCGGAGCGGGGCCGGGTCGTAGGCGGGGAAGGCGAACCGGGCGAGCGGCACGACGGCCGGGGACGACTCGGTTCCGTCCCCCGTGATCGGCGGCGGCGTCGAGGGGGCCGGGGAGACGGGCGGGGCGTCGATCGGCGCGCCCGAGACCGGGATCGGCCGGAGCGCGGCGCGGCGGCCCCCGGCGTCGACGAGGGCGAGGACGAGCGCCGCCGCCGCGACGACGAGTCGAACCAGCTCTCCGACGGTCACGGCGCGCCCCGTCGGAGGAGATGGAGGACGCCGCGACGGCCGCCCGCGTAGACGGTCCTCCCGTCGGGAGCGCACCGGAGGACGGCGATCTGGTCGCCCGCCGCCCTCCGCTCGCCGAGGGGGCGACCGTTCCGGGCGTCGAACAGCCGGAGCGCTCCGTCCGGCCCGCCCGCGAACAGCACCAGGCCGTCGGGAGAGAAGGCGAGCGCGGTGACCGGCCGCTCCTCGCTCCACGCGGCGCGCGGGGCGCCGCCGCGGAGGTCGTGGATCTCCATCCTCCCGTCGCGGCGCGCGAGCGCGGCGAGGCCGCGCGCGGCGTCGACCGCGAGCGCGTCGACGCGGTGCGTGGCGTCGGTCTGCGCCCGCCCGACCCGCTCGTCGGTCCACGCGTCCCACGCCCGGACGTTCCCGCCGGCGGCGGCCCACGCGACCGCGCCGTCCGAGGGGTCCGGATCGAACGCGAGCACCGGGTACGGCGACGGCGGCCGCTCCGCGAGGAGTTCCCCGTCGACGAGTCGCCAGCGCACGCGACGTCCGTCCCGCCCGACGGCCAGGACCTCGCCCGGTGCGGCGCGGGCCGCGACGGCGACGACCTCGCGGCCGAGCGACCGCGTCCACGTCGCCGTCCCGTCCTCGGCGTCCGCCGCGACGACCGTCCCCGCCGCGTCGCCGGAGACGACCACGCCGTCGATCCAGGCGAGCGCGGTGATCGCGCGCCCGTGGTGATCGCTCCACGTGCGCGTCGGCGCGCCGGTCGAGCCGTCGTGGACCCGGACGGCGCCGTCCGCCCCGCCGCACGCGACCTCCGTCGGCGAACGGGACGGCGGCGACGGCGCGATCGCGCGGAGCCAGCGCGGCGCGGACGGGACGACCTCGGCGCCCGCGCGGGCCCAGGCCGCGCGGACGGACCGGCGGGCGACCCGCTCCGCCGCGTCCGCCGCCGCGGCTTCGTGCGCGCGGACGTCGGCCACCGCGTCGCGGTGCACCCACACGGCGGCGCCGAGCATCGCGAGCGCGAGGCCGTTCCAGAGCCAGGAGAGCGCGCGCCGCCGCGGCACGGGCGGTCAGCCGTCCCGCGCGGGAGGAGGTGGAGCCTCCGTCTCGAGCGCGTGGAGCGCCCGTTCGCCGCGGAGATAGAGGACGCGGCCGACGGCGACCGGGGAGGCGCTGAAGACGTCGTCGAGCACGTTCACGGCGAGCACCTCCGGCTCGGCGGCGTGCGAGAGGACGACGGTCGTCCCCTCGCGGCCGACGACGTAGACGCGATCCGCCGCTCCGAGGAGGGACGCGTAGACGTCGTAGATCCCGTCGAGCCGGAACGGGCCGGTCGGCTCGGCGCCGGTCGCGACGTCGACCCGGGAGAGGACCCCCTGGTAGTGGCCGAGGAAGTAGAGGGCGTCGCCGTACAGGAGCGGCGAGGGGACGTACGGAGTCCGGCGCGTCCGGAACCAGGCGACCTGGTCGGTGCCGGTGACGTCCCCCTCGGCGCCGTCGAGCCGGACCGCGAACATCGCCCGCTTCTCGTAGCTGCTCCCCACGACCACGAGGCCGCGCCCGGCGACCGGCGTCGCGCAGACGTTCTGCGACAGCCCGCCGGCCGACCAGGCGACGGCGCCGGTCTCGAGGTCGTACGCGCGGACCCGGCGCGTGCCGTTCACGACCGCGAGCGCGCGGCCGCCGCTCTCGACGACGAGCGGGGAAGACCACGAGGTCCCCTCGTCGCGCGTCGCCCGCCAGCGCTCCTCGCCGGTCTCGAGCGCGAGGGCGACGACGGCCGACTCCCCCTCGTGGTCGCGGTTGACGACCACCGTCCCGCGGGCGAGCGCCGGCGACGCCCCCACGCCGTGCTCGTGCTTCGGGCGCATCGGGCCGAGGTCCTTCTCCCACACGACGTTCCCCTCGAGGTCGAGCGCGAACAGCCCGTGCGAACCGAACGACGCCACGACGAGCCGGCCGTCGGTGACCGGGGAGGCCGACGCGAGGCTGGCGGTGACGTGTCCGCCCGCTCGGGGGACCGCCTCCCGCACCGTCGTCGTCCAGACCACCCGCCCGTCGCGGCGGTCGAGCGCGAGGACCTGGAACCGGTGCCGGCGCGTCACGCCGACGTTGTCGTGCTCCGGCGGGACGTTGAACGGGGCGGGCGCGAACGGAGGACCGTACGGCACCGCGGTCGTGACGATCAGGAGGTCGCCGACGACGACCGGCGTCGAGTGCCCCTTCCCCGGGAGCTCGACCTCGAAGCGCACGTTCTCGGTCGCGCTCCAGCGGACCGGCGGGTCGGCGCCGGGCGCCTCTCCGGTCCCGAGCGGGCCGCGCCACTGCGGCCAGGCCGGCGGCGCGCTCCCGGCCGCGGCGAGGAGGAGGACGGGGAGGAGCGTCGAGCAGGGCATCCGGACTCCGGGAGGACGTAGCGGTCCCGGGTCACTGCACGCGGCGCGTCCGCCGGAGTCAAGGGAGGGCCGGCGGGCCTCGGTCCGGGCGCGGAACGCGGCGCGGCGTCAGAACGAGATCGCCGCGAGCTCGATGTCGAGCCGGCTCTGGGTCAGCTCGAACATCGCACCGGTGAGCGGATCGATCAGGAGCGAGCCGATCAGCCCGCCGGGGAGGAGCGCGTTCCCGAAGAACGCCGGATCGACCTCCGCCTCCAGCTCGACGCGGCGGGGGAGGTAGCCGTCCTTCCGGACCTCGACCACGTACCGGGCGCCGGTCCAGTACCCGGCGCCGTTGTCGACCTCGACGTGGCACGGGGTGACGCCCTCGAAGACCGGGCGGTCGTCCGCGTCGAGCACGACGACCCGCGCCTCGCTCGCGTTCGAGTCGATGTGGAGGAGCGTGCTCGCGTCGGAGACGATCGTCGCGCACGAGGGGAGCAGGAGCGCGGTGAGCAGCGCGACCGCGGCGCGGGAGGGGGAGAGGGACCGGCTCGCCATCGACTGGACCTCCGGGAGGAGAGGGCTCTCCTCGACCGGATTCCTTCATCGGATGCGGACGCGCGACCGCTGAACCGAATCGACCCCGCCGACGCCGCTCGACCGTGCGGTCAGTTTCGTTCCTGCAACCGGAGCGACTCGAGGTACGCGAGCAGGTCGAGGATGTCTCCCTTCTGAAACGTGGACAGAAGGCCCTGCGGCATGCCGGAGACTTCCGAGGTCTTCCGCAGGCGGACGGATCGGGGCCGGAGCTCGACCGGCGGCTTCACCTGGTACGGGTCGGTCTGCACCCGGATCGTCTTCCGGTCCTCTTCGACCACCCGCCCCGCGACGACCTTCCCGTCGTACGTCACGAAGATCTCGACGACGTACTCCTCCGCGATCGTCGCCGACGGCTCGAGGACCTGGCGCAGCAGCTCCTCGCGCTCGTACCGGCCGACGACCTCGCGGAGGTCGGGGCCGACGCGCGCCGCGTTCCCGTCCCCGGTCGCGTGGCACGCGAGGCACGAGGCGGCCCTCATCACCTCGAGTCCGCGCTTCGCCGATCGGTCGTCGACGAGCGGGAGGTCGGGGAGCAGGTCCTCGACGGCCCAGTTCCGGACGAACGGGCGCCCGCCCGGATCCCCGACCGTCCGGAGCGCGGTCGTCTCCGGGGCCGGGGCCGTCCCGTCGGCGACGACGCGCATCACGCCGTTCATCCGGACCCAGTGGCCGGGGAACGTGCAGACGAACGGATGGTCGCCCGGCGCGGCGGGGGCGTCGAAGCGGAGCGTCTCCCGCTCGCCCGGCTGGAGCAGGCGGGTCGCCCAGAGGACCTCCGGCCGGTCGGGGACGAAGCCCCGCTCCGCGGCGTCGGGGTCGCGCGCCATCTCCTCCGCCGCCAGTCCGACCGTCGCCAGCTGCCCGGGCGCGGTGACCACGACGTTGTGGGGCATGATGTCGACGTTCTCGAAGACGAGCTCGACCGGGCGCCCCGCGACGACCGTGAACTCCGCCCGGTCGTACTCGAGCCGGTCCGGCACGGGACGGAGCACCACGACCTGCGGCCCCCGCCGCCGCCGCACCTCCAGCAGGGCGGCGCGCGAGACCTCGCCGAGGTGCGGCGCGAGGTCGTCGGCGAACGCGAGGAGTTCGCGGCCGGCCGGGCTCGCGAGGTCCCGCTCGTCGGCCGCCTCGAGGCGTTCGGTGAGACGTCCGGCGAGCGACCGGCGCACCTCGTCCGGCCAGCGCGCGGCGGGAATCTCGCGGAGCGCGGCGACGACGCGCCCCCGGAGCGCCTCGTCGTCGAAGCGCTCCGCGAGCGCCGCCACCGCGTCTTCGGTCCGGACGCCGCCGGCGGCGAGCACGCCGATCGCGCGGACGGCGGCGGCGCGGAGGCGCGCGCCGGGGCCGCGGAGTTCGAGGCGGACCGAGACGTCCGGCGCCGGGTCGAGCGTCGCGCGGAAGACCGTCCGGCGTTCCGCGTCGAGGACCGAGACGACCGCGCCGTCGAGCCGCCGTCCGAGCGCGCCGTCGGTCCGGTTCCAGATCGTCACCGCGTCGACGGGCGTCGCCGCGCCGAGGTCGAGCTCCCACCAGGGGTCGGTCCGGGTCTCCGCGGTGTGCGTCTGCCCGCCGTCCCCGAACCGGCCGCTCGTGTTCCCGTCGATCGCCCGTTCCGGGTCCCCGCCCCAGGCGACCGACTCCTGCGACGCCGTGCCGGCCGGCGCGAGGTTCCGCCCGCCGCTCTCGACCTCGACCTCGGCGAGCGTGAGGATCCGCTTCAGTCCGGGGAGCTCCACCCGGACGTACCGGCCGCGCGTCGGGTCGGTCGCCTCGCCGGACCCGTCGAGCGCGGCGAGGACGAGCGGGAAGAGCTCGCGCCCGACCTCCGCGTCGTGGAGGTGGGGGAGCGACTCGAGCAGATCGATCCGACGCTCGGGATCGTCGGCGGTGGCGTCCCAGCTCGACGTCGCGGTCCCCTCGGCGCGCATCCGGGCCGCGGTCGCCAGCCGTCGCGTCGACGCGCGCCGTCCTTCGACCGCGAGCCGTCCCAGCGCCTCGGCGACCGCGGCGCGCGAGCCGTCCGGCACGACCGGGAGCGCCGCGAAGAGCCCCATGAGGAGGTGGTCGGCGTGGCCGTCCGTCCGGAGGTCGGCGCGTTCGATGGCGGCGACGAGCTCGGCTCCCGGGTCGCTCCCCGAGCGGCGCGCGAGTCCGAGCAGGGCGGCCTGCCGGGAGGGAGCGTCGAGCGCGGGACGCGCGAGGCGTTCGCGAAGGGCCGGGGCGCTCTCCGCCACCCGCGCCAGCTCGTCGTCGTCGAGCCGGCGGAGGAGCTTCGCCAGTCCCTCGGGCCGCTCCGCCGCGAACGGGCGGCCGCCGGTGAGCGCGGCGCGCCACCAGGGATCGAGCTGTTCGAGCGTCTCCTCCAGCGCGTAGTCGAGGAACCGGTCCCGCTCGTGGTCGAGGACCTTCAGCGCGAGCTCCGCCGCCTCGGCGTCGCGGAAGAACGACAGCGCGACCAGGGCCTCGAGCCGGACCCGGGGGTGCGGGTCGTCGAGGATCCGCGCGAGACGCCGGAGCGGCCGCGTCGCGCGGTCGCGCATCTGGCGGAGGACGCGCGTCGCGGCGGCGCGCGCGCGGAAGTCGTTCGACGCGA
>JBICIB010000885.1:0-4620 GCA_043101415.1 Planctomycetota bacterium JB042
CGCTCCCGTACCGACCAGCCAGGTCGAGACCGCGAGCGTGCCGCCGGTTGTCGCGAAGAGTCCGTCCATCGAGCCAGCCGGTGCCACAGAGGGTGGCCGGTGGGCATCGGGACGGGGGGGAGGGGAACTCGATGCACCGGCGCTGGGTCCAGCATTCCACACGATCGCGCATCGATTGCCAAGCACGGACGAGGGTCGCCGGAGAACCGAGTCGCGCCCGAGCGAGCCGGCTGTTCCGCGCCTAGAGGATCGGGAGGGACGCCGGGTACCGCCACGTCCGGCCGTCCTTCGCGAAGATCGCGGCAAGGATCGGGAACGCGATCCCCGCGACGTAGAGCGCGATCGAGAGGAGCCACGCGACCGGGATCAAGAGGATCGTGGCGAACAGGACGATCGCGAGGACGCCGAGCAGGAGCTGCGTGATCATCCAGTTCACCGCGTTGCGACCGTGTCGATCGAGCTGCGGGAACTCGTCGCGCTTGATCAGCCAGATCAGCACCGGGGCGACGTACCCCGCGAGGGGGACGAGGGCGCTGCTCAGCATGCTGAGGTGAAGGGCGACGGCCCACCATCGGGCCTCCTGCTCGTCGGCGGTGATCGATTCGCTCATCGCGGGCTCCGGCGGTTCGGCAAGTCGGGGGAGGACGCCGCCCCCCCTCGGGCGGCAGACGACCCCGGTCTACCATGGGCCGCCCCCGGTATTCGATCCGGTTGCGGCCGTCCGGGGGACGGGTAGTCTGCCCCGGTCCCCGAGAACGATCGGAGATCGGCATGGCAGATTCGCTCGTCCGCCCCGCGTTCGCGCTCCTGGCCCTGGCCGCCGGGTCCGCGCTCCTCGGGTCCGGGTGCTCGGAGGGGGGCGGCGACGGGGACGGCGCGCGGCGGATCGCGGTGATCCCGAAGGGGACGACGCACGAGTTCTGGAAGTCGATCCACGCCGGCGCGAACAAGGCGGCCGCCGAACTCGGGGTCGAGATCCTCTGGAAGGGACCGGTCCGCGAGGACGATCGCGACGACCAGATCAAGGTGGTCGAGGACTTCATCAGCCGCGGCGTCGACGGCATCGTCTGCGCGCCGCTCGACGACCGGGCGCTCGTCCGCCCCCTGAAGGACGCCGCGGGGGAGGGGATCCCGGTGGTCGTCGTCGACTCGAGCGTCGACTGGGACGGGTCGATCTCGTTCGTCGCCACCGACAACCACCGCGGCGGCGTCCTGGCCGCCCGTCGGCTGGGCGCGCTGCTCGAGGGGGAGGGGACGGCGCTGGTGATGCGATACCAGGAAGGATCGGCCAGCACCATGAAGCGCGAGGCCGGGTTCCTGGAGACGATGGCGGCCGAGTTCCCGGGGATCGAGATCGTCTCGAGCGGTCGGTACGGCGGCGCGACGGTCGAGTCGGCGTACAAGACGGCCGAGAACCTCCTCGTCTCGTTCGCCGAGGTCGACGGGATCTTCTGTCCGAACGAGTCGACCACGTTCGGGATGCTCCGCGCGCTGCAGGACGCGAAGCGTGCCGGCGCGGTGAGGTTCGTCGGGTTCGACGCCGGCGAGAAGCTCGTCGAGGCGCTCCGCCGGGGCGAACTCCACGGCCTCGTCCTGCAGGACCCGATGGCGATGGGCGAGCTCGGGGTCCGCGCGATCGTCGATCACCTCGCGGGCGCGCCGGTCGAGAAGCGGATCGACACCGGCGCCGTCGTGGTCACGCCGGACGACGTCGACGACCCGGCGATGGTCCGCCTGCACTCCCCCGACCTCTCGAAGTGGCTCGAGTGACCTCCGGCGAGGCCGCCCGACCGTCCGGTGCGGAGGTCGCCTTGACGATGCGAGGCGTCCGGAAGGCGTTCGGCGCGGTCCGGGCGCTCGACGGGGTCGACCTCGAGGTCCGGGCCGGCGAGGTGCACGCCCTCGTCGGCGAGAACGGCGCCGGGAAGAGCACCTTGATGAAGGTCCTCTCCGGGGCGCACGCGCCGGACGACGGGACGATGGAGCTGTTCGGGTGTCCCTTCGCGCCGGCCGGGCCGCTCGACGCGCGCGCCGCCGGCGTCGCGATGATCTACCAGGAGCTGAACCTCGCTCCGCACCTGACCGTCGCGGAGAACGTCCTGCTCGGACGCGAGGAGCGCGGCCCGCTCGGAGTGATCGACCGAGCGCGCGGCGCGGCCCGCGTCGAAGGCGCGCTCCGCGCGATCGACCACGCCGACCTGCGCGCGGACGACCGGGTCCAGGACCTCTCGCCGGGGGCGCGGCAGATGGTCGAGGTGGCGCGCGCGCTCGCGTTCGACGCCCGGGTCGTGGTCATGGACGAGCCGACCAGCTCGCTCGGGAAGCGCGACGTCGAGCGGCTGTTCGAGGCGATCCGGCGCCTGACCGAACGGGGCGTCGCCGTCGTCTACATCAGCCACTTCCTCGACGAGGTCGGCCGGGTCGGAGATCGGTACACGGTCCTTCGAGACGGGAAGAGCGTGGCGACCGGCGACCTCGCCGACGTCGGCCACGACGCGCTGATCGAGGCGATGGTCGGACGCACGATCGACGAGGTCTTCCCGCGGGTCCCCCGATCCCCCGGAGAGGTCGTGCTCCGCGTGGAGAGACTCGCGGGGCGGAAGCTGCCGGTCGACGCGTCGTTCGAGCTCCGGCGCGGCGAGATCCTCGGGATCGCCGGCCTGGTCGGGGCGGGGCGGACCGAGATGCTCCGCGCGATCTTCGGTCTCGACGCGGCGCGCGGCGGCGCGGTCGTCGGCCGCGAGCGGACCGGTCTCCTCTCGGAGAACCGGAAGGAGGAGGGGCTCCTCCTGAGCCGGCCGATCGCGGTGAACGTCACCCTCTCGAAGCTCGACCCGTTCACGACGCTGGGCGTGGTCGACGCGCGGCGGCAGGAGGCGGCGACCGCGGGCTGGATCGATCGGCTCGGCATCCGATGCGTCGGCCCGAGGCAGGCGGCCGGCGCGCTCTCGGGCGGGAACCAGCAGAAGGTCGCGCTCGCGCGCCTCCTGCACCACGACGTCGACGTCCTCCTCCTCGACGAGCCGACGCGCGGCGTCGACGTGGCGAGCAAGGCGGAGATCTACCGGCGGATGGGCGAGCTCGCGGCGGCGGGGAAGGGGATCGTCTTCGTCAGCTCGTCCCTGCCGGAGCTGCTCGGGGTCTGCGACCGGGTGGCGGTGATGCATCGGGGGCGGCTGGGGACTCCGCGGCCGGCCGAGGAGTGGACCGAGACCGCCCTCCTCGAGGAAGCGACGACGGGAGGGACGTGAACGCCTCGAAGCTCCTCCGCCTCGCCGGCCCGTTCGCCGGTCTCCTGCTGGTGCTCGTCCTGTTCCGGGCGCTCGCCGGCGAGAGCTTCCTCTCGGCCTACAACCTGAAGACGGTGCTGACCCAGACGGTGATCGTCGGACTCGGCGCGGTCGGGATGACGTTCGTCATCGTCGCGGGCGGGATCGACCTGTCGGTCGGGTCGGTGATCGCGCTCGCGTCGGTGGTGACGGCGTGGTTCCTGCGGGAGGGGTTCGACCCGGTCACCGCGGCGTCGTGCGGCGTCCTCACCGGCGCGGCGTGCGGCCTCGTGAACGGCCTCGTCGTCACCTCGCTCCGGATCGTCCCGTTCATCGTGACGCTCGGGATGCTCGGCGTGGCGCGCGGGGCGGCGAAGTGGATCGGCGACGAGCAGAAGATCGACGCGCCGGCGAGCGGGCTCGGCGAGTGGATGTCGAAGACGCCGGACCCGCCGTGGCTCGTCTTCGCGCCGGGGGTCTGGCTGATGTTCGGGCTCGCGGCGCTGATGGCGTTCGTGCTGCGGCGCACGGTCCTCGGGGTGCGGACGTTCGCGATCGGTTCGAACGAGGAGGCGGCACGGCTCTGCGGCGTCCCGGTCGCGCGGACGAAGGTCTGGCTGTACGTGCTCTGCGGCGCGTTCGCGGGGCTGGCCGGCGTGATGCAGTTCGGGCGGCTGACGGTCGGGGACCCGACGACGGCGATCGGGAAGGAGCTGGACGTGATCGCGGCGGTCGTGATCGGCGGCGGCAGCCTCGCGGGGGGCGAGGGATCGATCCTCGGCGCGATCGTCGGGGCGTTCCTGATGTCGTTCCTGGCGAACGGGTGCACCCTGGCGGGGGTGCCGAACTACGTTCAGGAGATGATCGTCGGGGGGATCATCGTGGCGGCGGTGGCGGTGGATCGGTTGCGGCACGGGCGCGGCGCTGCGCGAGGCTGAAGTCGCTGCGCGAGGCGGTGACACCGCTACGCGGGGCAAGGTCCACTGCGCGTGGTGCGTCGGGCCGCTGCGCGGGGCGTACCGCTGCGCGCGGGGCGGTGAACGGGGATTCGGCCGTGGGGCGTTCGTCGGCCACGGCGTGCCGGGAGCGGGAGGGGGAGGGGGTCGCTCGGCGCGCTCCGCGGGCGACCGGCGTGTCGGGGACGGGGTCGAAGGGGAGACGGGTTCTCGCGTTCGCGTTCGACCCGGCCGCCCGCTCCGCTCGCTCCGCATCGCGACCTGGCGTCGGAGAGATGGCGGAATCGGTTTGGGTCGCTCGCCTCCACAGGCGCTCCCGACCCCCTCCCCCTCCCGCTCCCGGCGCGCCTCACCCGTGCGGAGACGGACGGCTCACCCCGATTCTGAGGGGATGG
>JBICIB010000886.1:0-3077 GCA_043101415.1 Planctomycetota bacterium JB042
GCTCGAGGGGCGGGGCGCGGTGCGATGAGAGACCAGGCGGACCGAGCACTCTACTCGCTCGGGTCGGCGGGGGGAGGGGGCGCCGCCGGATCGGGCGGCGCGGGCCGCTCCGCCCCGGTCGTCGGTCATCGGTCGTCGACGAGCTCGACCTCCGAGAAGCCGAACGTCCGGCGCGCGGCCTCGTCCGCGAGCTCGACGGCGCGGACCTCGAGGGTCCGGACGCGGGCGCCGCGCTCGAGCGGGACGACCGTCTTCCGGTCGGACGCCGGGTCGAGGGGGACCTCCGTCGGATCGCGGCGGTTCACCCGGACCGCGACCCGGATCGGCGGGGGCGGCCCGCGGCCGAGGTCCTCCCGGTCGACGTACGGACCGAGCAGGAGCGCGGTCGCGCGGACCCCCCGCTCGAACTCGACCCGGAGCCAGGGCGCGCGGTCGTCCTCGGCGCTCCGCCACGACGTCCCGTGGACGCCGTCGAACGCGAGCTCCGTCTCGTGCCCCGGCCGCTCGCTCGAGGAGGACCACGCCGCGTCGGCGGGATCGATCCGGTCGCGGTCCCGGTCGTCGACGTAGCGCCGGAGCGTCGGGTCGTCGACGGCGAGGATCGGCACCTCGAGCGGCGCCGACTCGAGGATCCTCCGGTCGCCGTCCGCCGTCGGGTCGCCGCCGGGCCGGACGCACGTCACGCGCGCGGTCAGGGACCGCACGCCGTTCCGGTCGAAGGCGTGCCGCACCGCGTGGCGCTCCACTCCGGACGGGCGCCCGGGGTCGCCGTCGACGGCCGCGAGCACCTCGCCGCCGGCGTCGACGTACTCGACCCGCACGACGCGCGGCCCCCGTCCCTCTTCGCCGGGCCACTCGAGGTCGGCCCGGGCGTCGTCCCCGAACCCGCCGACCCAGAGCGTCAGCGGCGTGTCGCCCGAGGCGAGGAGCGAGACGTCGGCGCCCGGGTCGACCGTCCCGTAGGCGCGCGTCAGCCGGCCGCCGCTCCCGCTGGTGGGGGCGGTCGCCTTCGAGAGGAAGAGGAGCGCGAAGCAGGTGTTCGGCTGGTGCCGGTCCCAGTCCCCTCGGTCGCCCTGGCGCCCGAGCAGGTATTCCGCCCCCTCGCGGTACCAGTCGTGCTCCCCGATCCGGTCGAGGCCGTGGAGCGCCGCCACGCGCTCGACGCCGTACAGGTGGTAGTAGTGGTGCGCGTCCTCGTCGTCGCGCCCGGGTCCGGCGAACCGGGGGTGCGGGTTCGTGGTGGCCGAGAAGTGGGTCTCCAGCCACTTCAGGCCGCGCGCCCGACCGACCTCGAGCGCCTGCCGTCCCCGCCGGCCCATCCCCTCCGCCGCGATCGCGAGGACCGAGACGCCGGCCGCGGTCATGCTGCCGGTGGCGTCCTTCCCCTCGAGGTACCGAAACCCCGCCGGCGCGTACGCCCCGCGCGCCTCCTCCTGGTGTCCGAGCGTCCACTCGGCGAGCCCTTCCCAGACCTTGCGCGGGATCTTCACCCCGGCCCCGGCGGCGGCGCGGAGCGCGAGCGCGGCGTACTGGGTGTTCGAGAGGTCGCGATCGTAGTCCGGGTAGCCGAACCCGCCGCCGCGCTGCCAGCCGAGGAGGGTCCCGGTCAGGCGCTCGATCCGCGCCTCCTCCGCCTCGGGATCGGTCGCGCAGAGGGCGAGGATCGTCGTCGCCATCGAGTACGTCTTCACGGGGTCGGGCCGGGTCGTGAGGAAGCGGAGGGCGCGGCGGAGCGCCGGGTGGTCCGACTCGAGCCCGCACTTCACCAGGGTGAGGACGGCCAGCGCGGTCATCCCGCCGCCGTACGCCTCCGCGTTCGAGCGCCACGAGCCGTCGAGCTCCTGTTGGCGGAGGAGCGCGACCACGCCGCGGTCGATCGCCCGGTTCACGCGGGTACGGAACGGCGGCGCCGCGGGGTCGGCGGGGAGCGTGCCGGCGCCCTCCTCCTCCGGCGCCGCGACGGCCGGTCCGGCGAGGGCGGCGAGGACGAGCGCGGCGATCGCGGGCGCGCGTCCGGTCGGTCGGTCGATCGTCGCCACGGCGGCTCCGGCGGGGTTCCAGGGGAGGGGCGAGTCGAGAAGCCTGCCCGGTCCGGCCCCGGCGTTCAACGTCCGCCCGCCGCCGAACGTACGTGCTCCGCGAGGCGCCGTCCGTGTACCCTGTCCGGTTCGGCCGCCCCCGCGAGGTCCCATGCTCTCGATCCCCCTCTCCCCGCTCCTGCTCGCCCTCTCCCCGCTCGCCGTCGTCCCGCCGGGCGACACCAGCCTGCTGCCGGAGACGGTCCGGTTCGCCGCCGAGGCGGGCGGGACGGCCGGGATCCGGGCGAACGTCCGGTTCCTGTCGAACGACCTGCTGGAGGGGCGGTCCCCCGGGACGCGAGGCGGGGAGCTCGCCGCGAAGTACCTCGCCGGCCGGCTCGAGTCCCTCGGGCTCCGGCCGGGCGGCCCGGACGGCAGCTACTTCCAGAACGTCCCGCTCGTCGGGGTGAAGACCGACTTCGCCGGCTCGTCGGCGGCGATGGTCGCGGGCGACGAGGAGTTCCCGTTGGCGTGGCTCGACGAGTTCGTCGGGACGGACCTCACGCTCGCCGGCGAGGCGTCGGTCGACGCCGAGATGGTGTTCGTCGGGTACGGGATCGCCGCGCCGGAGCAGGGGTGGGACGACTACGGCGACGTCGACGTCCGCGGCAAGGTCCTGCTGATGTGCGTCAACGACCCGCCCTCGGACGACCCGGCCGTCTTCGGCGGGAAGGGGCTGACCTACTACGGGCGCTGGACCTACAAGTACGAGGAGGCGACGCGGCGCGGCGCGGCCGGCGCGGTGCTGATCCACCGCGACTCGATGGCCGGCTACGGCTGGACGGTCGTCCGGAACTCCTGGGGGCGCGAGAAGCCGTACGTCGACGAGCGGGGGAACGGCGAGCACCGCCTCCCGGTCGCGGCGTGGATCACCGAGGAGAGGATCGGCGAGGTCCTGGCCGCGCGCGGGCTCGACGTCGGCGAGCTGATCGCGGCGGCGGGGGAACCGGGGTGCCGGCCGCGGCCGCGCGGCGGCCGCCTCCCCGCGACGCACCCGGC
>JBICIB010000887.1:0-4065 GCA_043101415.1 Planctomycetota bacterium JB042
ACGGGCTGCCGTACCTCGTGATGGAGTTCGTCGACGGGCGGCCGATCGACCGCGACTGCGACGAGCGCCGTCTCTCGGTCGACGAGAGGCTCCGCCTGTTCGCGACGGTCTGCGACGCGGTGCACCACCTGCATCAGAACCTGGTCGTCCACCGCGACATCAAGCCGTCGAACATCCTCGTCGACGCGGACGGACGGCCCCGGCTGCTCGACTTCGGGATCGCCAAGCTCCTCGACGACGGCCTCCGCGTCGAGGGGATCGACGCGACGATGCCCGGCCTGCGGCTGATGACCCCCCGGTTCGCGAGCCCCGAGCAGATCAAGGGGGAGCCGGTGACGACGGCGACCGACGTCCACGCCCTCGGCGCGCTCCTCTATCGACTCCTCTGCGGCCGCGACCCGTTCGGGACGGACGGCGGGCCCCTCCACGAGCTGGAGCGCATGGTCTGCGAGGACGACCCGCGCCGGCCGAGCACGGCGGTCCGCCGCGCCGACACGTCGTCGGGGAGGACGACCGAGGCGGCGGGGAGCGGCGCGGCGACGACCGGCGGTCCCGGGCCCGGCGACGCCGCGGCCGCGGATTCGCCGGAGACGATCGCCGCGGCCCGACGGACGACGGCGCCGCGGCTCCGGCGCCGTCTCGCCGGCGACCTCGACACGATCGTCCTGAAGGCGATGAGCAAGGAGCCGTCCGATCGGTACGCGTCCGCTCGCCAGCTCGCGGACGACGTGCGGAACGTCCTCCACGACCGCCCCGTGCTCGCGAGCCCGACGCCGGTCGCGCGGCGCCTCGCGAAGTTCGCGCGGAGGAACCCGCTCGGCACGGCGCTGACGCTCGCGCTCGCCGCGTCGGTCGTCGCCGGCACGTCCGGCGTCGTCTGGTGGGCGGGACGGACGCGCGCCGAGAGCCTCCGCGCCGACCGCGAGGCCGAGGCCGCGCGCGTGGAGGCGGCGAACGGGCGCGAGCTGAATCGGTTCCTGAAGGAGATGCTGACGAGCGTCCGCCCCGGCATGCTCGGACCGGACGCGAGGATGCGGGACGTGCTCGACCGGGCGGCGGAACGGCTCGCGGCCGAACCGGTCGCGAACCCCGCCGTCGAGGCCGAGCTCCTCTCGACGCTCGGACGGAGCCACCTCGGCCTCGGCGAGCTCGAGTCGGCCGAGGAGGGGGTCCGGGCGGCCGCGCGGGCGGCGCGGCGTGCCTTCGGCGACGGCGACCCGCGGCTCGCTCCCTACCTCACCCACCTCGCCGAGGTCCTCTCGTACACCGGAGGATTCGACGAGGCGGACCGGCTGCTGGTCGAGACGCGCGAGTGCCTTGGACCGAACCCCGACCCCGAGGCGCTGGGGCTCGTCCTCGCGCAGGAGTCGAGCCTCGCCCAGACCCGCGGCGACCTCGCGCGTGCCGAGGCGCTCGCCCGCCGCCTGGTGGAGATCCAGCGCGCGTCGACCGGCATCCAGGGGACCCTCCTCCCGGAAGGCCTGGGGCGGCTCGGGGGCGTGCTGGCGAACGGTCCACCGGCGGGGCTGGCCGAGGCGGAGGCGCTGCTGCGGGAGTCGCTCGACCGGGAGCGAGACCGCTACCCCGACGACCACCCGAACGTCTCGAACAAGCGGATCGAACTCGCGTTCGTCCTCTGGCGTCGCGGGGCGTTCGACGAGGCGCTCGCGCTCGCCCGCACCGGGTTCCGCGACATGGCCGCGCGGTTCGGGGACGACAACGTCTCCCTCGCGCCGTCGCTCACGCTGCTCGGCATGCTGCATTCGACGCGCGGCGAACTCGACCTCGCCGAGGAGCGGCTCCGACGGGCGCTCGCCCTGCAACGGGGCGCGCTCGCGGGAGACCACCCGTCGCTCGCCTACACGCTGGTGAGCCTCGGGCAGGTCCAGGAGCGGAGGGGCGACTTCCGCGAGGCGGCGGCGGCGTTCGACGAGGCGCTCGCCATCCGGACCCGCGTGTTCGGAGCGGAGGACCGGACCGTGGCGAGCGCGGCGGAGTTCCTCGGGCTCGCGCTCCGCGGCGCCGGGGACCTCGACGGAGCGGCGGCGGCGCTGGAGCGCGCGGTCGCCGCGTATCGAGCGACCCTCGGCGAGCGGCACCCGACCACGACGCAGGCGATGCTGCAGCTCGGTCTCGTCGAGGCCGCCCGGGGACGGGACGCCGAGGCGGGCGAGCTGTACCGGCGCGCGGCGACGATCGAGCGGGAGACGCTCGCGATCGACGACCCCCGCCGGCCGAACGCGCTCTACCGGCACGCGTCGGCGGTCCTCGCGAGCGGGCGGGCGGCGGAGGCGGCCCCGCTGCTGCGGGAGCTCGCGGGCCTGCTCGAGTCCCGGGACCCGCCTCCGCTCGAGCGCGTGTCCCTGGTCCGGGCGAAGCTCGGCGCTTGCCTCCTCGCCCTCGGCGAGGTCGACGAGGCGGAGTCGCTCCTGCTCGACGCGCACGCGCGGGCGGCGGACGGGCTCGACCGGGACGCGACGGCGACGCGCCGCCTGGCCGAGGTGATCGCCGAGCTCTACCGGAAGACCGATCGGCCGGAGGAGGCCGCGCGCTTCGAGTCGCGCTGACGGTCCGGTCAGTCGAACGAGACGTCGCGGCCGGCGTTCTGCTCCTTCAACCAGTCCATCAGCGGCGCGTAGTACGCGAGCATCGCGCGACCGGAGAGTTCGCTCCCGGTCGCCTCGCGGATCACCTCGCGCCAGTCGCGCGTCGCGCCGACCTCGAGGATCGAACGGAGGAACGCGCCGGCCTCCTCGCTGCCGCGGTAGTTCGCGTTCGTCGGGGGCTGCGAGAGGATCTCGCGCGCGACGTGGTCGTGGAGCTGGAACTTCAGCACCGTGGCGAGCGCGTAGTCGTAGTACTGCGCCGGGTCGTCGTTGACGTGCGTCTTGGTGCACGGGTCGCACCACTCCTCGCCGCGCGGCGACGGCGGGTCGATCCCCTGGTACCGCCGCTTCGCCGCCCACCAGCGCGCGTTCAGCTCGTCCGCGGCGAGGTCGTCGTCGTAGAGCGCCTTCTCGAAGTGCGACATCACGCCGGCGGACCACGGCAGGAAGACGATCGAGGTCATCGCGTCGTTCAGGAGCCAGCGGACCTCGTCGATCTCGACGTCGGCGTCCAGGAGCCCGAGGTCCTCGAGGTAGGCGCGCTGCGACGCGGCGAGCGAGATCAGCTCGCCGATCCCCTCGTGGAACGCGCGGTTCGCCCCCTCGCGCAGCACGAGCGGCACCTCCGGGCGCGAGTAGGCGAGGTAGTAGTAGATGTGGCCGAGCTCGTGGTGCGTCGTCGTGAACCAGTTGAAGTCCGGCTTCACGCTCATCAGCGACCGGACGTCGCGGTCGAGGTCGAGGTGCCACGCCGACGCGTGCGTGTTCTTCTTCCGCGCGGCCCCGGCCGGCAGCTCGTACAGGTCCGACTTCTCCCAGAAGACGTCCGGGAGCTCGGGGAACCCCATCGAGACGTAGAACGCCTCGGCCTTCTCGACGACCTCCTCCGGCGAGAGCGAGGCGAAGAGCGGGTCGAGGTCGATCCCGTCGACCATGCCCGGCCACTCCTGCCCCCAGCGGTTCGCGAGCCAGTGCGCCGGGATCCGCCGCGGCACCGGCTCGCCGTACCGCTTCGCGAGCTCGTGCTTCGCCCAGCAGTGGAGCTGCTCGTACAGCGGGCGGATGTCCTCGAGCACGCGCTCGAGGTCCGCCATCATCTCGTCGGCGGTCATGCCGTAGTCGGCGACCTGAAGCGAGAAGAACCCGTCGTACCCCATCTCGCGCGCCACGCGGTTCCGGAGGTCGCGGAGGCTCAGGAGCCCGTCGCGGAGCGGCGGGCCGATCGACTTCGCCGCGTCCCACGCCCGGCGGCGCTCCGCGAGGTCGGTCGACGTCCGGAGGATCTCGTCGATGTCGTTCGGCGTGACGACGACCGGGGCGTCGCCGCCCGTCTCCATCCGGAACGTGAAGCCGTCCTGCGCCGCCGACTGCGCCCCCTCCGCCTCGATCCGCGCCGCGACGACGTCCGGGATCGTCCCCGGGTTCTCCGCCGCCGCCAGCAGGATCTTCGTCAGCCGCC
>JBICIB010000888.1:0-2766 GCA_043101415.1 Planctomycetota bacterium JB042
GTCTTCGGGAAGTGCTTCGAGCACGTCGCTCGTCTCTTCCGCGGCGTCTCGACGAGCCTGTTCCGCATCGTCTGGTGCGTCGAGCCCCACGGCAGCCCGGACCTCGAACTCTTCGCTCCCCCCGACTGGAGAGTCGTCTACACGTTCGGCCTCGACCTCTTCGACAAGGAGTCGTGGCCGAACGAGGCCACGGCGGAAGTCTCGAGTCTGGCGATCCGCCACGGCAAGCGCCTGTTGATCGGCGAGGCCGCTCCCACCAAGCAGCAGGGCCTCACCGCGCAAGAGAGGTGGGACGGGTGGTGGTCTCCGTTCTTCAAGACCTGTCGACCCGAGGACGTCGAGGCGGTCTCGCTCCTCCCCGAGAACTTCGTCGGAACGAAGTGGGACTCGTGGGGCGACTGCCGCTTCTTCCTGCGCCCGGAGGCGCAGTCCGTGTTCGAGGAACTCAGCGGCCCGGAGTGGCTGCACAGCACCGAGGAGATCGAATGAACGCCGTCGCACGTCGGCCGCTCGAGTCCATCATGGGGGATGCCCGACGCATCCTCGCCGACCGCAACCCCCACCTCGTGATCTTCGCCTACGAGGCGAACGCCGTGGACGTCGACAAGGACGGCGACGGCATCCTCGACCCGAGCACCGACACCGGCCCCGGCCAGCGGCCGGGGTACTACACGATCCTGACGCTCGCCATGAACGACCAGGGCGAGGTCGTCCAGGTCGAGCTCGCCAACGAGGACAGCTTCACCTGGGACGCCACGACCAAGGAAGTGGTCGCCGAGGCCGAGCGCGTCCTCAACCTGAACGGTCTCCAGGCGCGACCGCTCGTCCCCTGGAAGCCGCAGGGCTCCGGCAAGTAGTCGCTCCGCCTCTCGGAGGGGACTCGCGAAACCCGGCTCTGAGAGGAGCACGGTCGGTTGAGGCGGACCGATGGAGCAAACACGCCTCCTCGCGGGTGGAATGCCCGCGCTTTTCTCTCGTGCGGAGAACAGGGTGTCCGTTCTCGACCAGCTCAGACGGCGGCAGCAACTCCGGGAGCAGATCGAAGCTGCCCGCGAGGAGCAGATCCGCCTCGAGCAGGAGCGCCCCGCTCGCGCGGCTGCGGCCTTCCAGGAGAGGACGGCCGTCGAAGAGCCTCCCGAGCCGCCCGCGCGGGCGCGCTCGATGCAGGAGAAGCTGGAGGCGCGCTCGCAGGCGATCTCGCGGACGTCCAACCCCGCCGCATTCAACGAGGTCGACCGGATCTGCGCGCTCCCGATCGCGCGAGAGCTGACGCGGGAGGAGTTCGAGGACTTCAACCGCCGGCACGTCCTTGCCGAGCACTTCGAGCGCGGGTGGCGCTACTTCGGCGCGCAGGCCGGGGCGATCAAGTCGTTCCAGGACATGGGCGGCCTCTTCGGTCCGATCGGCGTCGGCTTCGGGAAGACGCTCGTCACCATCAAGATCGCCGACCTCGCCTACCGCGACGGCGTGACGAAGTCGCTCCTCCTCGTCCCTAGCCAGGTCTTCGTCCAGCTCGTCCGCAAGGACCTCGGCTGGGCGCGGCGCCACGTCCCGATCTCGGTGCCGTTCCATCCGATGGGCGGGAAGGTGCTGCGGGAGCGCCTCGCGCTCGCGAAGTCGGGGAAGGCGGGCTGCTACATCCTGCCGTACTCGTGCCTCTCGACGAAGGACACGACGGACGTCCTCGAGGCGATCGACGCGGGCCTGGTGATCTGCGACGAGGCCCACCTCGTGAAGAACCGGCAGGCGGCGCGCACGAAGCGGCTCCTCGAGTTCTGCCACCGTCGCCGGCCGAAGTTCGTCGCGCTCTCCGGGACGATCACGTCGAAGAGCGTCCTCGACTACCACCACCTCATCAAGCTGGCACTCGGCAACGGCTCCCCCCTGCCGCAGTCGCCGGTCATGGCGGCCGAGTGGGCGGCGGTCCTCGACTCGGCCGCGAACCCGTCGCACGCGCAGTCCGGCCCCCTCCGCCCTCTCGTCGACTGGGCGAGGCACGGGTTCCCCGACGAGCCCCTTCCGCTCGACGTGTCCGGCTTCCGCCGCTCGTACCGGCTACGCCTCACCTCGACGCCCGGCGTCGTCGCGACCGGGGACACGGAGATCGGGACGAGCCTCGTGCTCGCCAACGAGCCGGTCGAGGACTACAAGGCGGCCGAGGGATGGGAAGACCTCGAGCATCTCGTGGACCGCGTCGTGAACGAGTGGGTCACGCCAACGGGTGACGAGATCGAGCACGCCATCCATACGTGGAAGTGGCTCTTTGAGCTGTCGTCGGGCTTCTACAACAAGCTCTACTGGCCGTCCGAGGCGGAGATCGCATTGAAGCGGTCGGTCTCGGAGGACAAGGCGCGCGACCTGTTGGAAGGCGCCATGCGCCACCACGCCGCAGGGCAGGCGTACGCCCGCGAGCTGCGGTCGTGGCTCGAGCAGCACGCGCGGCCGAAGCTCGACACGCCGATGGCCGTCGGCTTCGACATGTCGAGGAACGGGAACCAGAACGTCTCGGCCGAGCTCTACGACAAGTGGCGCGAGTGGCGGTCCCTCGAGTTCGAGGGGATGCCCGAGCGCGACTCGACGGCCGTCCGGGTGTGCGACTTCAAGGTCCGCCAGGCCGTCGAGTGGGCGAAGGGCTTGAAGAAGCCCGGCGCGCTCGTCTGGTGCTACCACCAGGAGGTCGCGCGCTGGGTCTACGAGGAGATGGTCGCCGCGGGGATCGACGCGCTCCACTGCCCTGCCGGCGACCGCGGGAACAAGGCGATCCTC
>JBICIB010000889.1:0-3643 GCA_043101415.1 Planctomycetota bacterium JB042
CTTCGTTCGCTCGGACATGCACGCGGCCGGCACGGGGCTTGGTTTCCGGGCGTCGTGACCGGCCGCTTCCGCAACTCGCTCGGCGAAGGACTCCTCCCCCCGAGGGGCCGGGCCTGGCGGGCTTTTCTCCCCTCGACCCGATTCTTTGGGAATGGAAGAAAACCGGTAGGGCCCCATGACTGGGTCTGCTTCCGGCTTTATTTCTTTCCCTCCGTATCGGGGTGAGCCGTCCGACTCCGCACGGGTGAGGCGCGCCGGGAGCGGGAGGGGTAGGGGGTCGGGAGCGCCTGTGGAGGCGAGCGACCCAAACCCAGCGCAGCGCCGCGACCTTCGTCCATTCCCGCCTCCTCGACCGTGGTAATCTGAGAACAGGAAGAAAGGACCTCCTCATGAAGAGCACTCGGGCTCAGCCTCTCTCTCTCTCTCGTTGGTGTGCCTGCTGGGCGTGAGCCGTGAGGCCGCCGCCACGGACTGGTACGTCGATGCCGTGAACGGCCTCGACACGCAGGCGGGCGGGCCGGTCACGCCGTTCAAGACGATCACCCACGCCCTCTCGGTCGCGCTCTCCGCGGATCGGATCTTCGTCGCTCCCGGGGTGTACGACGCGACGAACGGCGAGGTGTTCCCGCTCACCTCGACCTCGACGAATCTGCAGATCTACGGAACGGGGACTCCTTACCCGGTCATCACGGCCGTCGGGTTCTCGTGGCCGGGCGGAACGGCCGACCCCGCGTGCATGAGGCCGGCCGACGGCTGGCAGCTCGGGAGTCTCCGTTTCGACAACGCGGGGTACGTCAAGACGCCGGGAAACCCGTTCGGCAAGATCCACGCGATCTACATCAAGGATCTCGTGTCGTCGTTCACGGCGCGAACCCTCGAGGTCATCGACAACTACTGGGGGATCTGGATCGAGGACGACGCCGCGACGACGCATCACTCGCCGCGCACCGTAACGCTCCACCAATGCACCTTCGAGGATCAGGGGCCGACTCGGCTGGGGGGCATCGCGACAGACCTTGGACATGCCGCGCTGATGATCGGGACGGAGGTGACGCTGACGGCGACGATCACCGCCTGCACGTTCATGAACAACCACGACGGCATCGAAGGCGGACAGACGAACTCCCTCGGCCTCCCGCCGCCGAACGACGCGGTCCTGGTGGTGAGCGACTGCGTCTTCGAGTCGAACGAGAACGGCCTGGAAGGGAACGACAACGACGTCACCGTGAACCACTGCACGTTCCGGACGAACCAACGATTCGATCCGAACGGAGCTGGTGGCGTGCTCAACCCATTCACCGTCGCTCTCGGGAATCGCGCGGGCGGAACATTGACGCGGTACGTCGTCCGGCGTTGCGTCTTCGACCGGAACCAGATCGGTGTCGGGATCCTCGACGGTCAGGATCAGCTCTCGGGCGTCGTGTTCGACTTCGGGACATCACCGTCCGACGCCGGGCTGAACACGTTCACGACCGACACGACGAACCCGTGGCCGAACAACTTCAATCCGTCGTACTGCGGGGTGTTTTCCAAGAACCCGAACCCGGTCTGGGCGGTCGGGAACACGTGGACCTACGTGGCCGGCGGGGGAGCCAACAACCAGGGGGCCGACACCCAGGGACAGTACGCGAGCGGATCGACGTTGATCATCGGGCCGAACGTGAACTGGGATGGGTCGAACGGCGCTCCGTACCACCGGCCGGTCATCGGCGGTCAGTCGAACGTACCGTGGAACCACTCGACGGCCCCGGCCGCCGGGTCACAGGGCGGTCCGCTGATCGTCCTCGAGCCGTGAGGAGCGTCGCCATGAACCGACGATCGATCGCTCTCGCTCTCGTGCTCTCTGTGGTCGGTGCGGTCTCGGTCTCCGCGACGGCGCAGGTCTCGTTGGAAGACCAGACGGTCTTCGTCGCACCTCCAGGCGCCTTCCCGAACTTCGGCTTCGGTCTCGAGGTCGGTGACGGGGACGGGGACGGCGTGCTCGACTACGCCGTCGCGGATGCTCAGGTCAACCTCGTGGGGGCCGGCTGGTTCGTCCCGGGTGCCGATCCTTCCGCGGCCATCCCGCTCGTTGCTCCCGGCCTGACGGGGCAGGCCGCGTTCGGCTTCGGCCTCTGGCGATTCGCCGACCTGAACGGAGACGGATTCGACGACGTCCTCTGCTCGGCGCCGTGGGCGGACGTGGCCGGGAAACCGAAAGTCGGTCGCACCTTCGTGTTCTACGGGCCGAGCTACCAGTCGATGACCGAACTGGCGCTCCCGCTCGGGCCGTACGGGAACACGCTGTTCGGCATGGGAGGGACCGTGCACGACGTCACGGGGGATGGGAAGGTCGACCTGCTGATCGGGTCTCCCGGGGCGAGCGTGAACGGGTGGCAGGCCGGTCGGATCGACGTCTACTCGGGCGCGACCGGCTTCACGGGGCCGCCGGTGGCGACGTACCGGCCCAACGTCGTTCCGACGGGGCCGATCTTCTGGGGATACGGCGTGGAGGTGGCGGACCACGATCAGAACGGCGTTCAGGATCTCCTGACCGTCGAGCGGCAGACGTGGTCGGGCTTCCGGTGGCTGAACGGGTTCAGCGACTCCGACACCCTTTACCTCCAAAGCCCGCCCTTAACAACCCTGCAGCCGGGTTACGTCTCGAGGATTCGCATCGTCGACCTCGACGAAGACGGCTCGCTCGACCTGGTGACCGGCGACTCTGGGAAGAACGAAGGACAGATCGTCGTGATGTACGGACCGTCGTTCACCACCAGCTCCTTCCACTTCCCCCCCGGCCTCTCGGTCGCCGCGGACTTCGGAATCGGCGTCGACGTCGGTGACGTCGACCGGGACGGGAACCTCGACCTCGTCGGCGGAGCACCCAAGGACGACCTCGGACTCCAGAGCGACGCGGGGCGGGTCTCGATCTTCTTCGGGCCGTCGTTCCAGGCTCGTCAAGACCTCTGGGGGGAGTACTCGAACAGCCGCCTCGGGTACGGGACGAAGCTGGTCGACCTCGACGGCGACGGCTTCTCCGAGCTGATCGTCGGCGCGGGCGGCGAGTGGGGCGGCGGCGCGCTGCACGTCTTCCGGCACCGGACGCTCCGCGTGGTCGGCCCGGACAAGATCTCGCTGGCCGCGGGCGGCTCGGCGACGCTGGAGATCGCGGACGGCCGGCTGTCGAAGCAGCGCCCGTACCTGATCCTCTCCTCGGTCTCCGGGTCGACGCCCGGTTTCTCGGTCCCGTACGGGAGCGGGAGCATCGACGTCCCGCTGAACTGGGACGCGTTCACCACGCTCGCGCTTCGGCTCGCGAACACGCCGGTTTTCGCCGGCTTCGCGGGGACGCTCTCGACGCCCGGGGAGGCGACGGCGACGCTGAACGTCCCCCCCGGCGTCGGCGCGCCGTCCCTGGCCGGGACGTCCTTCACGTTCTGCGCACTGATCGCCGACGCGAGCGGCGCCGTCGGCCGCGCGACGCACGCGGCGGAGGTGTCGCTGGTTCCGTAGAGATTGCGGCGCTGCGCTGGGCTTTGGTCGCTGCGCGGGCTGGTGACACCGCTGCGCGGGGCGGGGGGCACTGCGCGTGGAGCGTGGGGCCGCTTCGCGGGGGTCCGCTGCGCGCGGGGCGGTGAACGGGGATTCGGCCGCGGGGCGT
>JBICIB010000890.1:0-5789 GCA_043101415.1 Planctomycetota bacterium JB042
TGGCGGACGGCGCACGGGGGGCAGCTCCGCGTCGACCGGACGGCGGCCACCGCCGCCGCGCCGCCGGACGACGCGTCCGGCCCGGCGAAGAGCCGGCTCGAGCTCCTGCGGGACGCGGCCCGTCGGCGCGCCGAGGAGCGCCGCGCCTCGGTGGCCGGGGACCCCGCCGGCGGCGGGAGCCGCCGCGCGGACGAGCGCGGCGCAGGAGGCTCGCGGTGAGGGCCGCCCTCTCCGCCGCGGTCGGGCTGCTCGTCGCGGGCGCGCTCGTCCCGACCGCTCCGGGCGGCGTCCGTGCGCTCCGCCTCGACCCGCCGCGGATCGAACTCTCCTCCGCCGACGACCGGCAGACGGTGGTGGTCCAGGCGACCCTCGACGACGGCCGGACGCTCGACGTCACCGACCGGGCCCGGCTCCGCCTCGACGACCCGCGCCCCGCCGCGCTCGTCGACCAGACGGTCACGCCGCTCGTCGACGGGCGAACCTCGTTGACCGCCTCGTACGGCGGGCGGTCCGCGACCGTCCCGATCACGGTCACCGCCGCCCACCTCCGCCGCGACGTCTTCTTCCGGAGCGACGTCCTCCCCGCCCTCACGGCGTCCGGCTGCAACACCGGAACCTGCCACGGCTCCGCGCGGGGGCAGGACGGGTTCGGCCTGTCGCTGTTCGGCTTCGATCCCGACGGCGACCAGCGCCGGATCACCCTCGAGCAGGGGAGCCGGCGCGTCCACCCGGCCGCTCCGGACGAGAGCCTCCTCCTGAAGAAGGCGCTCGGCGCGGTCCCCCACACCGGCGGACGCCTCCTCGACGAACGATCGCCTCGCTACGAGACGATCCGCCGCTGGATCGCCGAGGGGGCGCGCCCCGACCCGGACGACGTCGCGGTGACGACCGCGCTCGACCTCCACCCCCCCGGCGCGGTGCTCGACGCCGCGGGAGGCCGGCAACGGTTCGTGCTGGTCGCGCGCCTCTCCGACGGGTCGACCCGCGACGTGACGCGCGACGCGGTCTGGTTCAGCCGCGACCCGGCCTGCGCCGCGGTCTCGGCGGACGGCGAGGTGCGGGCCGTCCGGCGCGGCGAATCGCACGTCACCGCCCGGTACGCGACCTTCACCGTCGGGGTCCCGATCCTGGTCGTCCCGGCGGAGACCGCCCGGGGGGCGTCCGACGCTTTGCCTCCGCGGGCGACCGACCCGTTCGACGCGCTCGTGCTGGAGAAGCTCGCCCGGCTCCGGGTCCGCCCGGCTCCGCGCTGCGACGACGAGACGTTTGTCCGCCGCGTCCACCTCGACCTGATCGGACTCCCCCCGACCGTCGACGAGCGGGCGGCGTTCCTGGCGGACCCGCGCGACGACCGTCGCGCGCGGCTCGTCGACCGCCTGCTCGCGCGGGAGGAGTTCGTCGATCTCTGGGTCATGGAGTGGTCGGACATGCTCGGCATCCGTTCCGACCTGCCGAGGAACCTGAGCCCGAAGGCGATGCTCCGGTACGGGGAGTGGCTGGAGGAGCGCCTGCGCGCCGACACGCCGATCGACGTCCTGGTGCGCGAGCTGCTGACCGCGGACGGGAGCACCCTCGCCGACCCCCCCGCCAACTTCTACCAGGTCGAGCCGGACCCGCTGAAGCTCGCGGAGAACGTCGCGCAGTCGTTCCTCGGCATGCGCCTCCAGTGCGCGCAGTGCCACAACCACCCGTTCGACCGCTGGACGATGGACGACTACTACGGCTTCGCCGCGTTCTTCGCCCAGGTCGGACGGAAGAGCGGCGCGGAGCCGCGCGAGTCGATCGTGTTCGACCGAGGGGCGGGCGACGTGAAGCACCCGGTCGGCGGCGCCACGGTCCACCCCCGGTTCCTCGGCGGCGCGCCGGCGGACGTCGAGGGGAAGGACCGGCGGCGCGTCCTCGCGGAGTGGCTCACCGACGGGGAGAACCCGTACTTCGCGCGGAGTCTCGTCAACCGGATCTGGGCGCGCTTCCTCGGCGTCGGCATCGTCGAGCCGGTCGACGACTTCCGCGTCAGCAACCCGCCGTCGAACGAGCCGCTCCTCGACGCCCTCGCCGCGAGCTTCGTCGAGTCGGGGTACGACCTCCGCGCGCTCGTCCGGAGGATCTGCCTGACCGACGCGTACCAGCGCTCGACCGTCGCCGACGAGACGAACGCCCTCGACGAACGGAACTTCGCCCGGCGCCACCCCCGCCGCCTCCGCGCCGAGGTGCTGCTCGACACGATCTGCCGGGTGACGGAGACGACGCCGAAGTTCGCGGGCCTCCCGAAGGGGCTGCGCGCGGTCGAGCTCCAGGACGGCGCCGACACGAACGAGTTCCTGCTGACGTTCGGCCGGCCGGTCCGGACCACCGTCTGCGCCTGCGACGTCGTGCTGGAGCCGAACCTCTCGCAGGCGCTCCTCCTGCTGAACGGATCCGACGTCGGCGCCCGCATCGCGGAGGGGGATCTCCCCCGACGGCTGCTCGCCGAGGGGCGCTCGCCGGAGGAAGCGCTCGAAGAGCTCTACCTCCGCTGTCTCGGACGTCTCCCGGACGACGCCGAGCGGGCGGCGCTGCTGGCCACGGTCCGGGACGCGCAGCCGGATCACGAGGCGCACCTCGCGCTCGAGGACGTCCTCTGGGCGCTCCTCAACTCGAAGGAGTTCCTGTTCAATCATTGAGAGCGAGGAGGGCGCGGTGACCGCGGAGCCCGCCGAGACCCCGATCGTCGGCCGTCGCCCCCTCCCGAGCGGAGATCGCCCCGCGTGAACTTCGACCTCTCGAACCTGGCGGAGCTGTTCGGGCGGGAGCACGACTCCGGCTCGATCCACCGCGAGCTGAAGTACAAGGCGTACGGCACGAGCGCCGGCGCGGTCGGCGCCGTCCTGGTCTGCTGCTCCGACGAGGCGCTGAACGAGACGTCGGACGGGTTCGTGCGCGGCTTCACCAGCGAGATGCTCCCGTCGCTGAAGCGCGGGCTCCGCGCCCCGTTCCGGAACATCACCCCCGGAGGCGTCTACACCTGGGGCGCGGCGCGGATCGCGATCGGGAACTTCTCGCACGCGGTGCCGAGCGACTCGTTCCTGCTGCTCGTGACGAAGGTCGAGGCGCACACGGCGGTCGAGCGCGACGGGGTCGGCGTCCGCTTCGGACACAAGCGGCGGTACGCCGGCGAGGGGACGTTCTGCGGCGCGCTCGACGCCCTGCTCGCCGGCCGGACCGACTCCTGGCTGACGCCGATGCGGGAGGCGTTCGACGCCGAGGGGAAGGACCGCGTCGGCGCGCTGCGCGAAGCGCCCGAGGACGACCGGATGCTCCTGACCGCCGCGACGTCGGCCCGCCTGATGGCGCGGAACGTCGCCATGGACATGCAGGACTTCGACGCGCCGGTGCCGACCGTCCACCTCGTCCTGCACGGCGTGGTGCTGAACAAGGAGGGGGCGGACACCGAGCTGCTCGGCGGCGCGTACCTCCTCGATCGCCGGACCGATCGCGGCGTGCAGCGGTACCTCGGGATCGGCGACGACCCGACCCGGTACGTCGTCGAGAAGACCGACGGCCCGGTCCGGCTCCACGACGACGAACTGGCGACGGAGCGGGACGCGCGCGACCACCGGGCGATGGCGAGGGTCGTCGCGGAGACGCACGCGGCCTCGTCCGATCCGCGCGTCGCCGAACTCCGGGCCTCGATCGCGGCGGGGGGAAGGGGAGGCGGCCCGTGGGGACGGGCGCTGCTGCGCGCGAGCCTCGCCCTCCTCGCCGAGGTCGCCCCGCTGCCGACCGCGCTCTTCCTGCTCGCGGACGGGTGGGTCGAGATCCGGAACGCGCACCGATTGAGCCGCACCGTCCACCGGCACGAGGCCGAGCTGCGGCGCCTCGAGGCGGCGCACGCCGTGGCCCGGGCCGACCGACACGTCGATTCCCTCTCCGACGAGGAGGCGACGGCGCTCGCGGCGCGGCTGCTCCGGAGCGATCGTCCGGTCGAGGGGTGATCGAGCCGCTCCGGCGGGGCTCGTCGCGGTCGGAGTTCGCCTCCCGGGTCCCCCGTCGCCCGCGGTTCGGGTTCAATGAGGGGATGAGCCCTCGACCCCTCCGGACGATCCTCGCCGGCGCCGCCTCCCTCGTGCTCCTCCCCGGACTCTCCGCGGCGGAGGACCCGCGGCCGACCACCTACCGGGACGACCTCCTCCCGATCCTCGAGCGGTCGTGCCTCCGGTGCCACGACGCGGACCGCCAGCGGGGCGGCGTCGACCTGTCTTCGTACGACGCGCTCCTCGGCGCCCACGGCGGGACGCTCGTCGAGGCGGGGGCGCCGGAGCAGAGCACGCTCTGGCTCGTCGTCGCGCACGAGGCCGAGCCGAACATGCCGCCGTCGGGCGACCCGCTCCCCGACGCCGAGGTCGCGGTCTTCCGGCGGTTCATCGAGGACGGGCTGGTCGAGAAGGAGGGCGGACCGAGCCGCGCGGCCGAGCGCCCCGCCGTCTCGCTCGCCGCCGTCGACCCGGCGGCCGGGCGACCGGAGGGGCCGCCTCCGATGCCGGAGCGGCTCTCCCTCGAGCCGCCGGTCGCGACCGAACGCCCGATCGCGCAGACGACGGTCGCGTGCGCCCCGTGGTCCCCGCTGGTCGCGCTCCGCGGACCGCGGCAGGTCGCGCTGTTCCACACGGAGACCGGCGAGCCGCTCGGCGTGGTGCCGTTCGACGAGGGGATCCCCGAGGCGGTCCGGTTCAGCCGCGACGGCCGACTCCTGATCGTCGGCGGCGGCGAGGCGGCCGCGTCCGGGCGGGTCGCGCTGATCGACGTCGAGACGGGGGACCGATTGCTGGCGCTCGGCGACGAGCCGGACGCGGTCCTCGCGTGCGACCTCTCCGCCGACCGGACCCGCGTCGCGCTCGGCGGTCCGTCGCGCCGACTCCGGGTCTTCTCGACCGAGACCGGCGAACGCTTGCTCGACGCCGAGGGGCACGCGGACTGGATCACCGCGGTCCGGTACTCGCCCGACGGCGTCCTCCTCGCGTCCGCCGACCGCGCCGGCGGACTGGTGGTGCGGGAGGCGTGGTCGGGCGAACGGTTCCACACGCTCGACACGCCGAAGGGGGGCGTCGCCGCCCTGGCGTGGAGCGCCGACTCGAACCTCCTCGTCTCGGCCCACGCCGACGGGACGGTCCGGATCTGGCGGATGGAGGACGGCGGCGCGGTCCGGTCGATCCGGGCGCACGACGGCGGCGCGCTCGCGCTGGCGGTCGCGAAGGACGGACGGATCGCCACCGCCGGCGCGGACCGGCGGGTGAAGCTGTTCGGGGCCGACGGCAAGGCGGCGCTCGCGCTCGACCCGGCGTCCGCGCCGACGTGGTCGCTCGCGTTCACGCACGACGACGCGCGGCTGGTCGCGGGGGACGCCGCGGGAGACGTGCGGCTCGTCGACACCGCGACGGGTGAGGTCGTCCGCTCGATCGCCGCCAACCTGCCGCCGCTCGCCGCGCGCGTCGCGGAGGCGGAGGAGCGCCTCGGACGCGTGGCGCCGGCGGCGGACGAGGCGCGGAGGGAACTCGACGCGTGGCTCGCTCGGGCGCGGCCGGTCCGCGAGGAGCACGACCGGCTCGACCAGGCGCGGCGGGCCGCCGAGGAGCGGATCGAGGCCGCGGCCGCCCGGCTCGGCGTCGCTCGGGTGGAGCGCGAGGAGCGGACCGCCCGCCGCGAGGAACGGCTCGCGGAGGTCCCGGCCGCCCGGGCGAGAGCGGCGGCCGCGGAGGCCGGCTCGAACGACGCCTCGGCCTCGCGGGCGGCGGCGGAGATCGGAAGAGCAC
>JBICIB010000891.1:0-3321 GCA_043101415.1 Planctomycetota bacterium JB042
CGACGAGGGATCGTTCATCAACGGCGCGGGCGAGCGGATCCCGTGCCGGTCGCTGATCGTGATCGTCACGTCGAACGCCGGCGCCGAGGCGTGGCGCGGCGGCATGCTCGGCTTCACGGGACCGATCGACGCGGCGAAGGTCGTCGCCGAGGTCGACCGCCGCCTGCAGGAGGCGTTCCGGTTCGAGTTCCTGAACCGGTTCGACCAGGTCGTCCACTTCCGGCCGCTCGACCGCCCGTCGATCCGGACGATCGCCCTGCGCGAGCTGACCCAGCTGAAGGAGCGCGCCGGCCTGAAGCAGCGGCGGCTGGCGCTCGAGATCGACGAGGGGCTCCTCGACTGGCTGACCGTGCACGGCTACGACCCGTTCCACGGCGCGCGCTTCCTCCGCCGGGCGATCGAGCGGCGCGTGGCGACGGCGCTGGCCGACCTCCTCGTCCGCGAGGCGCCGGACCGCGGCGCGACGCTGCGCCTCTCGGTCCGGAAGAACGAGGTCCGCGCCCGCCTCGACGCGCCGCCGAGCGAGGAGGCGCGGAAGGAGGAGATCCGGATCTCGACCGCCCGCTCCGTCGAGGTGAAGAAGCTCGACCTCGCCGCGCTGCAGGCGGAGGCGGACGCGCTGCTCGAGGCGGCGACTCCGAAGCTCGACGCGCTCGAGCGGCGGCAGGAGGAGTACCGCGACCTCCTCGCGACGATCAACGCCCCCGGCTACTGGTCGGCCCCGCAGAAGGACCGGACGACCCTCGACCGGTTCCGCGAGCTCGACGTGTCGACGCGGGTCGAGCGCCGGCTGGCCGAGCCGATCGAGGCGCTGGCCGGGCTCCGGGCGCACGCGAAGGGGGTCCGGCGAGGGGCGCTCGCCCAGGCGTTCCAGCGCGCGGAGGCGTCCCTGCGCGAATGGGAGGAGCGGAGCGTCGAGGAGGGCGGGAACGCCGTCTGGATCGTCGTGTCGAAGGTCGACCCGGCGCGGGCGACCGGCGACTGGATCGCGAACCTCGTGGAGATGGAGCTCGCGTGGTGCCGGCGCCTCGACCTCGACGCGGAGGTCGTCGCGTACGCCTGCCAGGCGGACGAGCTGGTCCGGGTCGGGCTCGAGGTGGAGGGGCCGGGCGCGGAGCTGTACCTGCGGATGGAGCGCGGGCTCCACCGCCGGCACCGCGCGACCGGAGGGGCGCTCCGGGCGACGATCGAGGTCGTCCCGCGATCGGCGTCGGCGCCGGAGGGGACGGGCGGCGTCCGCGAGGTGCGGCCGCGCGAGGGCCGGCTCGGGCTCGAGCCGCGCGCGCGGGCGACGTTCGAGCTGCGCGAGCAGGGGCAGGTCCAGGAGTTCGTGGGGGTCGACGCGCCGACCCTGGCGTGGTTCCTCGCCGACCTGCGGCCGGCGCTGGAAGGCGGGACGGCCGAGCTTCCGGAAGTCGCCCGGGTGTACGGCGAGGACGGCGCCGGGGCGCGCGACCCCCGGACGGGAGCGGTGATCGCCCGCCTCAAGGACGCCATGCGGGGTCAGTTCGACGACTTCCTCGAGCGGTGGCGCCGCGCCGGGGGGGGCGGTCGAGGGTAGAATGCCCCGTTCCCAGTCACATCACCCCGCCCACAGGAAGGACACACCTTGATCCTCAACCGAACCCCGCTCCTCGCGGGCGCGGCGTCCGTCGTCGCGCTCGTCCTCGCCGAGCCGGCCGCCGCCCAGACCGCCACCGCGCTCCTGCGCGAGGGGGACCCGCTCCCGGCCGCCGGCGTCGGCCAGGCCGTCACCTCGATCAACAACACCGCGGTCAACGGCGTCGGCGGGTACTCCGCGACCATCAACACGACCGACGGCGTGACGACCCTGTCCCACGCCTGGGGGAACGCCACCGGCGGCCCCGGCGGGATCCTGCTCAGCGAAGGGCTCTTCGGTTCCCTGCAGCAGACGTCGTGGGAGACGTTCTTCGGCATGGACGACGCCGGGAACATCGCGTACTCCCCCTCCTCGGACGACACCGGCTCCGGCGCGACCGGCCTCGACGGCGCGTGGCTGAACGGCACCGTCCTCGCCAACGAGGACGACCCGATTCCGTCGCTCCCCGGCAAGGTGTACCGCTTCAACAGCCGCGTCGGGATCACCAACAACGGGTTCGCGTACTGGGTCGCCGGGATCAACGACCAGGCGACCGGCACGAGCGAGGGGAACGGTCTCGCCACCGCGGCGGGGACGATCCTCCACAAGTCCGGCGACGTCATCCCCGGTCTCCCGTCTCCGCTCGGCTCGAGCGCCATCGACTTCGACCTCCGGTTCTCCGCGCTGGCGACGCACTACCTCGTCGGCGTCGACACCGACGCCGCGTCGACCGCCGACTTCTTCCTCCTCCTCGACGGCGTCCCGCTGTCGACGAGCGCCGGCCTGATCGGCGAGGGGCAGCCGCTCCCCGCCGACGCGGGCGGGCTGGCCGGCGAGAACTGGGACAACTTCGACTTCCTCGGAGTGAACGAGGCGGGCGACACCATGTTCACCGGCGACACCGACGGGGCGGCCGCGACCGACGAGTTCATCGCGTTCAACGGCAAGATCGTCTACCGCGAGGGGGACGTCGTCGACGGCGAGACCCTGACCGGTTCGATCGAGGGCGCCACCATGAACGAGAACTGCGACATCGCGTACATCTGGGACATCGTCGACACGATCAACGGCGGCGACGTCGAGGCGCTCTTCCTGAACAACAAGCTCCTGCTGAAGGAGGGGGACGCGGTCGACCTCGACGGGGACGGCGTCGTCGAGCCGACCTCGATCGTCGCCAACTTCACCGGGATCTCCGCGCTCACGATGGGTCCGAACCGCCGCCTCTACTTCACGGCCGACATCGACGTGAACGGCACGTCGACCACGTCGGACGACATCGAGGGGTTCTTCTTCCTCGACGACCCGTGCGGCAGCTCGGTCCAGCGGAACGGCGTCGGCTGCGTCGGATCGAACGGCCTCGTGCCGAGCTTCGCGCTCGACGGCTGCCTCCAGAACGGGTCGAGCGTGACGCTCTCGCTCGGCAACGGCCAGTCGTTCGGGACCGCGGCGATCCTGTTCGGGCTGTCGAAGGGCGCGACCCCGATCGGGCCGCCCGACTGCACCCTGAACATCGGCGGCGTCTTCGGCGCGCCGCTCTTCGTCCCGCTCGACGGCACGGGGAGCCAGCTCCTGGCGGTCCCGATCGCGGGGCTCCCGAGCGGCGCGACCTTCTCGATGCAGGCGTTCTTCGGGGACGGCGCGACGCCGCTCGGGTTCGTCGTGTCGAACGGCCTGCGCGTCGTCGCGGGCTGACGGTCCGGCCGGAACGGGCGCGGGGGGGG
>JBICIB010000892.1:0-5353 GCA_043101415.1 Planctomycetota bacterium JB042
CGAAGATCGACCGCTCCTCGTAGATGTCCGCGGACGAGACCTGGGTGTAGATCTGCTCCAGCACGGCGTCGTCCTCGGGCGTGCCGAGCAGGGCGTGGGTCGCCATGAGCGCTCCGGTGCTCACGCCGACGACGGCGTCGAACTCCGGTCGCCGGCCGCTCTCCCGCCAACCGACGAGGAACCCGGCGCCGAACGCCCCGTTCTGGCCGCCGCCGGAGATCGACAGGACGTTCAGCGGACGCCCCTTCAGGGCCTCGATGCGGCGCGCGACGTTCTTCTCGTGGCCGCCCGCCGCCGCCTCGTACGCGGGGGCCGGGCGGTCCGGGTTCAGCGGGTCCCGGCCGTTCGGCAGCATGGCGTACTGCGCCGGCGCTTCGGAGAGCTGTCGCTCCGGCGTCGACGCGCAGGCCGAGAGCAGCGCGCCGAGCAGGGAGCCGAGGAGGATCGAGGTCGGTCGCGGGGTCATCGAGGGCATTCCGGATTCGGGGACGGGTCCTGGGCCCCCAGGCTGGCAGTCGGACGACTCGGCGTCAACGACAGGGAGGTCGAGAGGCCGGTGATCGGCCGTCGAATCGACCGACCGCCTTCCCGTCGTCCGGGCCGAGCCCGGTCGGCAATCCGCGGAGTTCCGTGAACCCCGCGGCGGCGAGCGGCACTCGAAGGGTGCCGGTTCCTCGTCCTCGGCCTCGCCGATCAGGAGTCTCCGACGGTGATCGAACTCGACGATGTCGTGATGGACTACGGCGCGCGCCGCGCCCTCGACGGTCTGACACTCTCCATCGAGGAGGGCCAGGTCCACGGTCTGCTCGGCCCCAACGGCGCGGGGAAGTCCACGACGATCCAGCTCGTCGCCGGCCTCCTCCGGCCGACGAGAGGCCGGATTCGCGTGGCCGACGTCGACGTCGTCGCCGATCCGACCCTGGCCCGATCGCGACTCGCCTACGTCTCCGAGTCGGTGGCGCTCTATCCCCACCTGACCGGCGCCGAGAACCTCGTCCTCTTCTCCCGACTCGCCGAGAGGAGGCTCGGCCCGGGCGAGGCGCGGGACTGCCTGACCCGCGCCGGACTCGACCCCGGCGACCACGGTCGCCGCGTCGCGCGGTACTCCAAGGGGATGCGGCAGAAGGTCGGCCTGGCGATCGCGCTCGCCAAGGAGGCTCGGGTGCTGGTTCTCGACGAGCCGTCGTCCGGGCTCGATCCGAGCGCGAGCCACGATCTCGCCGAGAGGATCCGCGAGCTGGCCTCCTCGGGCGTGGCGGTCCTCATGGCGACGCACGACCTGTTCCGCGCGAAGGAGTCGTGCGACACGGTCGGCCTGCTCGTCGGCGGACGGTTGCTGCACGCATGGCGTGGCGACGAGATCCGGAGCACCGACCTCGAGGCGGCGTACCTCGAGGCGACCCGACGGGGCGGTCCGCCCGCACCGGATGCGATCGCCGCCTCCGCCGCGGTGAGCACCGGATCATGATCGGCACGGTCGTCGCCAACGAATGGAGGGCGATCGCGCGTGACGGTCGGGGGCGACTGCTCCTCGCGCTCGGCGCCTTGCTCGCCGTCGTCTCCGTCTGGACCGCGGCGTCGATCGACGAGGTCGAGAGGGCCGCCGGCGGGGAGGCCATGGAGTGTGCGCGGGAGAGATGGCTCGAGCGTGAGGTGGACCATCCTCACTCTCGCGCGCACTTCGGCGACTACCTCTTCCGTCCCGCCGGGCCGCTGGCCGGGCTCGACTCGGGGGTCCAGGCGGTGACCGGGCGGGTCCTCTTCACCGAGGCCCACCGACAGAACGCGGCGACCCACCGGCCACAGGCCGCGGCCGGCGCCCTGCTCCGGTTCGACCGGCTCGAGCCGGCGATGGTGCTGGTGATGATCGTGCCGCTCCTCCTCGGGCTGCTCGGCTTCGCCTCCGTCTCCGGAGAGCGGGAGAGCGGCCGCCTTCGCCTCCTGCTCGTGCAGGGGGGACGCCCGGCCGGGATCGTGCTCGGGAAGACCCTCGCCCTCTGGACGGTCGGGGCGGCGATCTGCCTGCTGGTCGTCGGCGCGCACCTCGCGGTCTCGCCGTCCGCCGAGCCGATGCGGGCGGCCGCCTTCTGCGCCCTGCATCTGGTCGGACTGTGGATCGTCGCGGCGCTCGTGGTCACCGTCTCCGCGCTCGTGCGTCGGACCTCCGCCGCCGCCTCGCTGACCATCGGCCTCTGGATGGTGGCGGTCCTCGTCGTCCCGCGGATCGCCGCGCAGACCAGCCTCGCGCTCGAGCCGCTCCCGACTCGGGACGCCTTCGAGGCCGCGATGCGCCACGACCGCGACCAGGGACTCGACGGCCACGACCCCAGGGACGAGCGACGCGTCGCGCTCGAGAAGGAGGTGCTCGCCGAGTACGGCGTGAGCACGAAGGAGGAGCTGCCCATCGACATCGGCGGGATCGTGATGCAGGCGGACGAGGAGTACGGGAACAAGGTCTGGGACACGCACTTCGGACGTCTCGAGGAGACCTTCGGGCGGCAGTCGTCGATCCTGACGACCTTCGCCCTGGCGAATCCGTTGCTCGCGCTCGACGCGATCTCGACGGCGATGGCCGGCACGGACCTCGCCACCGACCTGGCCTTCCAGCGCCAGGCCGAGCGGTACCGCCGAGACATGGTCGCCGCGCTCAACCACGAGCACGCGTACGGCGGAGCGCGTCCCGGCCTGAGCGGCTGGAAACCGGACCCGGAGTTCTACGCCGGATTCGAGCCGTTCACGTTCGATGCACCGGCCCTCGGCGACCAGCTCGCGCGGCGCTCGACGGAGCTCGTCGCGATCGCGGTCTGGGTCGCGCTCTCGGCGGTCGGACTCTGGTTCGCGTCGCGGACGATCGGACGCGGAGGTGCGGCATGATGAGGCTCGCCCTCGAGCTCGAGGTCCGGACGTTGCTCCGCTCGCCGGCCCGACTCGCCCTCCTGGCGCTCTTCTGGGCGGCCGGAGTCGCGGCGATCGTCCTGGGTCGAGCCGAGACCGCGGTCTGGCGGGCCGCGGTCCAGGCCGGGGAGGAGCGCGAGTCGGAGGCGATCGCCGAGGCGCGAGGGCTCCTCGCCGCCGGAGAGACCGGACCGGCGGATCAACCGTGGGTCGACCTCCGCCAGCCGTTCTGGGTCGATCGCCTCGCCGGGACACGTCTCGCTCGACTGCCGTCGCCTCTCGCGGGGATCGCGCACGCGTCGCCGGAGGAAGGGGTCCTCGTCACCCACGTGCATCGGTCGGCCGACCCGCTCGTGGAGCAGGGGAGCCGCCTCCGGAACCCCGAGCTGGTCGCGCTCGGCGGTCTCGACCTCGTCATGGTGCTGACCCTGCTGCTCCCCGCCCTGATCCTCGCGCTCGGCGCGGGCATCGGCGGGTTCGAGCGCGCGACCGGAGTGCTCTCGCTGATCCGCACGCAATCGGGGCGGGACACGAGCTGGCTGGTCGCGCGCGCGGCCGCGGCCGGACTCGTCGGCACGGCGGCGGGAGTGCTGCTGGCGCTCGGAGCGGCGCTGTCCGGCGGCGCCGACGTCCTCTCGACCGCGTGGTTCCTCGCACTGGTGACCGCGTACGGCGCCGTCTGGACGGCCCTCGTGGCGCTGGTCGCCACCCGCGCTCGTCATCCCTCGCACGGCGCCGTCCTGCTCGGAGCGACGTGGATCGTCCTCTGTGCCCTCGTCCCGGCGATCGGGCGCGACCGTGCCGCCGCGGAGGCGGCCGACGACTTCGGCGTCGAGCTCTCGCTCGCGGCGCGCGATCGGATGGACGAGATCCACGACGGCGGTGCGGAGTCTCTCCGCGATTCGGTGGCCGCCCGTTTCCCCGGTCCGTTCGAGTCGATCGACGGAGCCGAGGATCGCCCGGTCGCCGACCGCCACCTGTTCGACGGGCAACGCGTCCTCGAGATGGAGCGGCGGCAGGGCGCGCGCGACGTCCGCGAACGACGTCAGGCGATCCTCGTGAGCGGCGCGAGCGTCCTGTCGCCGGCCGTCGCGTTCGCGCACGCGCTCGAACGGCTGGCGGGACGCGACGCGGGATCGGCCGCGCGCTTCCGCGACGCCGTCGTGGGCGCGGTCGCGGACCGGGTCGCGTGGCTCCTCGCGGCCTCTCGCCGCGAGCCTCTCGCCGCTCGCGATTTCGAGGAGCTCCTCGCGGCGGGCCCGGCCGACGTGGAGCCGGAGCGGGTCCAGCCCTGGTGGGGGTTCCTGCTCCTCACGGCATGGAGCCTGTCGATCGCCGCGATCGTGAGGGTCTCGACGCGCAAATGAGGGGAAGAGCATCCGACTCCGCGACCACGACCGCGCCGGTCCTCTCCGTCGACGCCTGGCATCCCGGGCTCGATCGACTCGGCGTGATCGCATCGATCGGGTGCGCGGTGCACTGCCTCGTCGCGCCGTTCGTGCTGCTCCTGGCGCCGGTGCTCGGCGGAGTCTGGGCGCATCCGGCGGCGCACCTGGCCATCGCGTGCGTGGTCCTGCCCGTGGCCCTCCACACGCTGCGGCGCGGACACGCGATGCACGGACGGCGACGAGTCCTCGCGATCGGCGGCATCGGGGTCGCGCTGGTGCTGATCGGCACGATCCTGCCGTTCCTCCCTTCGGCACCGGGTGACCTCGCGTCGGCGCCGGCCGCCTGTCACGAGTGCTGTCCGACCGCCCGCGTCGACGCCGAGAGCGGCACGTGGACGATCTCGTTCCCGCCGGCGAGCATCGTCACGCTGCTCGGCGGGATCGCGCTCGTCGTCGCCCACGTCGGGAACCTGCGCGGCTGCCGGGCCTGCGGATGACCGCGGCCGGGGCGGCGGGGAGGCGGCGAGGCCAGCCGGCGGGTGACCCCGTTCGAACCGCCGGTCACGGAAACACGCCCTTGACGCCGTTCGAAGCCGCGAACCCCGCCGGCGCGCCGCCGTCCGCGATCCACGACTGCATGTAGAGCTCGGCGCCGCTCGGCACGACGGGCGGGAGCGGGGCCCAGAGCTCGAAGGCGCCGGCGCCGTCGGTAAAGAAGTCGCCGAGCACGAGGTTCGGCGCGGGCACCAGCGTGCCGCCCATGAACGGGGCGTTCAGGGGGGCGACGCCCACGATCAGGTGGACCGCCGCCACCGTCGCCGCGCCCGACAGGCGGAGGCGGAGGACGCTGCCGCCGGTCATGGCGCTCTCCACCTCGAGGACCGGCTCGCCAAGGCCGCCGGCGAGCGCGGATCCGAGGTCCTGCAGCAGATGCTCGGTCGAGGAGAAGACGACGAGCGCGCCGACGTCGGAGCCGTTGTTCGAGTAGGTCGGGTTGAGGAGCTCGGACCGCCCGTCGCCGTCGAGGTCGCCCGCCGGGGCCAGCCACGTCGTCGCGCCGAGGTAGGTGA
>JBICIB010000893.1:0-2964 GCA_043101415.1 Planctomycetota bacterium JB042
CCCCGCATCACCGCGAAGGACGGGAAGCGGACCGGCCGCGGTTCGACCGTGACCTTCGACTGCAGGCTGTCGGAGAGCGCGGTCGCCAGCCGGAGCCCGAGGGCGCCGGAGAGCGTCTCGAGCTCGCGGACGATCCGACGGTACGGCCGCGGCGGGACCCGGAAGTCCCGGGACTCGATCTTCGGCGGCTGGGGGCGGAGCCGCCGCGTCAGCAGCCGGGCTCCCTCCGCGGTCGCCGCTCCCTTCTGCTCGCTCATCGGCCCGACCTCACTGGATCACGAACTCGGTGAAGTAGACGTCGGTCACCTCGAACTCCTCCTCGCGCAGCACGCCGAGGTTCAGGTGGTCCTTGATCCGGCTCTGGACGAACTCCTTGCTCGTGCCGCCGTCGATGTCCTCGCTCGTGAGCGACGAGAGGATCTTGATCAGGCGGTCCTGCACCCGCGGCAGGATCTCCTGGAAGCGCGCCTCCGCCGCCGTCCCGTCCTTCGCCTCGAGCTCCAGGGTCATCGTCGCCTGCAGCAGGCGGAGCCCCTTGCTGTCCGCGAGGTTCACGAGGATCTCCGGGACCGGCGCGAGGATCTTCGTCGCCGGCTCGACCGGGACCGCCTCCCCCTCCTCGCCCGCCTCGCCCGCCGGCTCCTCGCTCGGGAACATCAGGACGCCGACGGCGACCGACGAACCGACCAGGAACAGCACGCCGACGACGAGGCCGATCAGGGTCTTCATCCCTCCGCCCTTCCTCGGCTCCGCCGCGGACCCCTCCGCTTCAGGGGCGTTCCCGTCCTTCTCCGCTTCGGCCATGGGTCAGTTCTCCTTCTCGAGGTCGCCCGGGCGAAGGATGCCGAGCGCCTTGTCGGTCACCTCGTTCGCGAACTCCGGCGGCATCTCCGCCAGGATCTTCCCGGACTCCCGGGACTTCACGAACGACAGGATCAGGGCGACGCGCGCCGGCGGCTTCTCCATCAGGAGGGCGGCGGCGGCCGGCGCCTTCATCTTCTCGATGTCGCCGGCGAGCTGCTTCAGGTTCGCGAGCTCCGCCTCCTTCAGGACGATCGAGCGCTGGTCCAGCGCCTGACGCTCGGCGACGAACGACTTCAGGCGCTCCTCGAGCTCCTCCTCGCGACGCGTGAGGTCGTCGAACCGCCGCGACAGCTCGGCCCGGACCAGCCCGAGGTCCCGCTCCTCCTGCTGCACGCTCTCCAGCCGCGCGCGGACGTTGGCGCGGACGGTCATCAGCTCCTTGAAGAGCGTCTTCGTCTCCATCGACGAGAACGGCGACGGCAGGGCGATCTTCGGGAGCATCGGGTCCTCCGGCATCGCCTCCTCGCCGCTCTCCGCCAGGCGGGCGTGCAGCGCGTCGAGCTCGCTCTCCGGGGCCGGCTCCTCCGGCGGCGGATGGCCGAGCAGCGTCCCGATCGTCTCCTGGTTCAGCTTGCCGCGGAACGACAACGTCCCGGCCAGGCCGGCGGTGAAGAGCACGACCGCTCCCACCAGCAGGAAGACCAGCTTCATCAAGCCGCCGCGCTCGCGGTTCGTCCGACTCATCCGACTCCTCCTTCCGGACCCCGGTCGGCGTTCGCGAAGCGACGCAGCCCGACCTCGTCCAGCGTCTTCTGCTCCTGGCGCCGCGCCGTCCGCGCGGCCTCCTCGGCGCGGCGCTCGTCGAGCTTCTCGATCGAGCGCTCGCGCTGGCGAGCGATCCGCCACGCCTCTTCCGCCCGCCGGCGCTCCTCGCCGCGGCGGGCCAGCACCTCGCGCCGCGCCGCCAGCAGCGTCTCGTGGTCGCCGGTCCGCGCGAGCAGCGACCGCCACCGCGCGACCTCCAGCCGTCCCCCCTGCGCCGATCGCAGCGCCTGCTGCGCACCCTCCAGCGCGGACCGCTCGCGGGCGACCTCGTCCGCGGCGTCCTGCTCGCGCCGGAGCGCGACCGCGTACGCCTGGCGGGCGACCGACTCCTCGTGGCGACGCACGTCGAGGAGACGCTTCATGCGGCGACGCGCGCTCATCGGTCGACTCCGGCCGCGGCGCGCATCGCGGTCAGCGTCTCGTCGATCGGAGACGCCGTCGAGAGGTCCTGCCGCAGGAACGCGTCGATCCCCGGCATCCGCTGGACGGCCGCGTCGACCGCCGGATCCGCGCCCTTCCGGTACGCGCCGACGTCGATCAGGTCCTTGTGGTCGCGGTGGATCGCGAGGTGACGCCGGAGCGCCGTCGACGACCGGGCGTGCTCCCCGTCGATCAGCTGCGGCATGAGCCGGCTGACGCTCGCCAGGACGTCGACGGCCGGGTAGTGCCCCCGCTCCGCCAGCGCGCGCGACAGGACGACGTGCCCGTCGAGCAGCGAACGGACCGAGTCGGCGACCGGGTCGTTCAGGTCGTCCCCCTCGACGAGCACGGTGTAGATGCCGGTGATGCTCCCGCGTTCGAACCGGCCCGGGCGTTCCACGAGCCGCGGCAGCGAGGAGAAGAGCGAGGGCGGGTACCCCTTCGCCGTCGGCGGCTCGCCGAGGGCGAGTCCGACCTCGCGGCTGGCGGCCGCGAACCGGGTGATCGAGTCCATCACCAGCAGGACGTCCTTCCCCTCGTCGCAGAACGACTCGGCGATCGCGGTCGCCACGAACGGCGCCTTCAGGCGCTGCAGCGGCGAGGCGTTCGACGGCGCCGCGACCACGACCGACTTCCGCCGCCCCTCGTCGCCGAGCACGTCCCGCACGAAGTCGTACACCTCGCGCCCGCGTTCCCCGATCAGCCCGATCACGGTCACGTCGGCGCGGCTGCGCGACGCGAGGGCGCCGAGGAGCGTGCTCTTGCCGACCCCCGCGCCGGCGAAGATGCCGACCCGCTGCCCCTTCCCGAGGGTGAGGAGGCCGTCGATCGACCGGACGCCGGACTCGCACACCTCGTCTATCGGGAAGCGCGCCGCCGGCGACGGCGCCACCCCGTGGACCGGGACGCGCCGGC
>JBICIB010000894.1:0-3827 GCA_043101415.1 Planctomycetota bacterium JB042
CCCCCCCCGCCCCCGTGTCGTTCGAAATCGGCCGCGGATCCGTCCACACCGAGTCTTGACACGATCTTGTCGAGGTCCAATCTCCGGCGAACTGGGGCCCATTTTCCCGCGCCCCGTCCCCCTGTCGAAGGCGCCCGACCGCGATGTGGATAAGTCGTGGGAAACGCGTCGCGCGCCTCGGCGCAGACACGGGGTGTTTCACGGGTGGAATCAGCAAGTCATTGGGCAACAGTGGGTTGAGGTTGTGGGCCCTGGGAGACCCCTTCGAAGGCCGTTTTCCACGCGCATGTGGAGGGAACGCTCCGAATCCGCGAATGGCGCCCCTCTGGGGCGGAGTTCCAGAATCGAGATCAAGCTCCGTCCGACGCTCCGCGAACGAGGGGGGGCGAGGTGAACGCTCCGGCGTCCGGCGCTCCCGAGTCGCGCGGACCCGGTCCGGCCCTGGCGACCGCGCTGACGGGACTGTTGTGCCTGATCTGGGGGTCGACCTGGCTGGTCATCCGGGAGGGGCTGCGGGACCTCCCGCCGTTCTCGTCCGCGGCGATGCGGTTCGCGCTCGCCGCGGTCCTGATGGCCGGCGTCGCGCACCTCCTCGCGCGGCGCGAGGGCGGCGGACGGCCGCCGCGTTGGCTCGTCCTGGTCCAGGGCGGCGTCAACTTCGCCCTCTCCTACGGCATCGTCTACTGGGCCGAGCAGGTCCTCCCGTCGTCGCTGACGAGCATCCTCTGGGGGGTCTACCCGCTGATCATGGCGGTCTGCGCCCACTTCGGGCTGCCGGGGGAGCGGTTGCGCGGGGTGCACGCCGCGGGGTTCCTCCTCGGCTTCGCCGGCGTCGTCCTCCTCTGCGCGACCGACGTCCGCGAGATCGGCCCGGACGCGGTGAGGGCGTCGCTGGTCCTCCTGGTCAGCCCGCTCGTGGTGGCGATCGCCACGACCCTCATCAAGCGCCACGGCGGGGGCGCCTCGTCGCTGCTCCTGAACCGGGACGGGCTGTTCGTCGGCGCCGCCCTCCTCGCGGCGACGGCGTTCGCGACGGAGCGGGGAGCCCCGTTCGCGTGGACCGGCCGCGCCGTCCTCAGCGTCGTCTACCTCGCGGTCGTCGGGACGGTGCTCACGTTCGGCCTCTACTTCTGGCTGCTCCGGCACGCGCCCGCGTACAAGCTGTCGGTCATCCCGTACGTCACGCCGGTCGTCGCCGTCCTGCTCGGCGCGCTCGTGGGGGGCGAGTCGATCGGGCCGACCACGATCGCGGCGATGCTGATGATCCTGGTCGGCGTCCTCTTCGTGACGCGGCCGGCGGGGCGGTGAGGCCGGCGTTCACTTCCGCGCCCGGTCGACCTCGACCCCGCGCTGCTCCCGGTTCGTCGACTCGGTCCAGATCGCGCGGTTCCGGAGCCGGGCGTCCTCGAGCACCTGTTGCGACCGCTTCAGGTGATCGACCGCCTTCGACTGCGGCGCCGGGTCGGCGGCGGACTCCGGCGCGGCGACGCGCTCGATCGGGAGGAACGCCCAGTGCCCGTCCGCCTCGGCGATCGCGGCGCTCGGCTTCGTCGCGGCCGGCACCTCGCAGATCCCGCGCAGATCGGTCCTCCTCGTCGTGAACCGCTCGCCCGCGAACGTGACCAGGGCCCCGGCGTGCGGGCGGCCGTCGCGGGCGGAGACCGCGTGGATGCGGACCGCGTCTCCGCCGACGTCCGCCTCGACGGCGAGCCCGCTCCGCACCGCGAGTCCGCGCGCATGGAGGTCGCCGGCCCGGACGAGCAGGAGCCAGGCTCCGGGCTCCGCCAGGTCGAGTTCGACCTCGGACTCGGCGCGGCCGGCGCCGCTCCCTTCGAGGGGGAACTCGAGGATGCGCGCCGGCGCGATCCCCTCGAGCCGCACCTCGTCGAGCCGGTCGAGGCCGCGGTGCTTCAGGAAGAGCGCCCGGAGGTCGATCGGGAAGACCTTCACGAGGAGGGTGGGGGCGTCGCCACGGTGCTCGACGGAGAGCGTGAGCGGCTCGCCGGGGCGGGCCCGCGTGACCGGCGGGATCCGGACCCCGCGTCGCTCGAGCCAGCGGAGCGCCCGGGCCGCGTCGTCGAAGCGTTCGGCGACCGACGCGTACCCCCGTCGCGCCGCGTCGAGTTCGCCCCGCGCGTGCCGGACCTGGGCGGCGAGGTGGCGGCCCATCGCCCGGAGCTCGTCGAGGAGCGCGGTCTCCTCCGGGAACCGGTCGGCGGCGAGCGCCTCCCCGAGCCGGAGCGCCCGATCGAGGTCGGACAGCGCGAACGCCGCGTGCGCCTCGACGAACCGGAAGCTCGCCCCGAGTCGGCTGTCGGCGGAGAGGGTCTCCGCCGCCGCCGCCGCGAGGTCGCGGCCGGCCTCGTACCGTCCGCCGTCGACGAGCGCGTTCACCAGCGTGAGGAGGACCTCCTCGCGGTCCTCCCCGCGCGGCGCGAGAGCCAGCCGTCGCAGGAGCACGTCGGTCGCGAGTTCGAACAGCGAGGCGCGATCGAGGCGCCGGTCGTCCCCCGCGAACGCCGGGTCGGTCGCCTTCGCCTCGTCGTAGGCGTGCATCCCGAACGCGAACCGGATCTCCGCCGCCGCGGGGGTGTCGCCGGCCTCCGCGAGCAGACGTCCCATCGCCGTGAACGCCCGGCGAGCCAGCCCGACCGACTCGAGCCGGCCCACGACCTGCGCCTCCTCGAGGAACGTGGCGTCGACGATCGCCCGCGCGATCTGCCGCGCCCGCTCCGGCTCGCCGAGCTCGCGGTACGCCTCGCCGACCCTCCGCATGGCGGCGAACGGAACGACGTAGGCGGGGTCGCGCTCCTTCAGGATCTCGAAGAACCGGACCGTGTCGGCCGCGTCGCCGACCGCGGCCGACGCGAGCATCAGGGTCCTCGCGGTCTCCAGGAACGACTCCGGGGCGAGCGGGAGCTCCGCCAGCGGAAGGAGCGCGGCCCTCGCCGCCTCCGGGTCTCCCGCCGCGTGAGCCGTCCGGCCGAGGCCGTAGAGCTCGTCCGGGCTCATCGGCCCTCCCGCGTCCGGATCCGTCCCCGGGTCGACGACGACGACCTCGGACTCGGCGTCGGCGCGGACCGGCCGGCGCGTCCCGTGGCGGGCGGACGCGATCCGCGCGGGCGGCGTCCGGAAGCGGCCCGGTGCGACCGGCGCGACGTGGTAGCGGATCCAGGGCTGCGACGCCCGGTTCTCCGGCCGACGGACGAGGAAGCGGAGCACGTCGCCGTCGCGGACGACGTCGTCGGCTCCGCGGACCGAATCGAGGTCGACCGTCCCCCAGGCGGGGATCGGCACGTCGACCCAGAACGCCCCGGCGGCGTCGCCGAGGCGGACGGCGATCCACTCGGTCACCGGCCGGCCGAGCGCCACGCGGCGCGTCTCCAGCGCGAGATCGACCCTTCCTCCGGGGGCGACGACCCGGTCGGAGATCGGCATCCGCCGCCCGCCGTGCACCGCGACCGTCCGCCGGATCGTGCGGGTCACGGTCGCCTCGGCCGGCTCCGGCGCGCCGCCGAGGGACCACGCCGACCGATGGTGGAAGACGCCGCCGTCCGCGGCCCGCAGGCGGACGTCCCCGGCGCCGATCCCGGGACCGATCTCGACCTCCGTCGAGTCCCAGACCCCGGCCAGGGAGACCTCGGCGATCGCCCGCCCGCCCCCCGTGACGACGACCGACCGGGCCGGCGGCGCGGGATCGACGGAGGGGGTGAGGAGGTCGAACAGCGGCGACGGGGCGGGACCCGGGCGGTCGGCGGGGGCCGCCGCCCACCGCCCGGGTCCCGCCCCGTCGCCGCTGTTCGACCTCCTCACCCCCTCCGTCGATC
>JBICIB010000895.1:0-4278 GCA_043101415.1 Planctomycetota bacterium JB042
GGCGGAGTCGACCTTCGGCGCGGGCCAGAACGCGCCGGCGGGGAGCCGGCGGACCTTCGTCGCCTCCGCCCGGAGCGCCACCAGGACCGACAGCGCCCCGTACGCCCTCGAGCCGGGCGCGGCGACCAGCCGGTCCGCGACCTCGAACTGCACCGTCACGGCGCCCGCGACCGGCGGACGGGTCCAGAGGAGGTCGACGAGGAGCGGCGAGGCGATCGCGTACGGCAGGTTCGCGGCGAGGCGGTACCCCGACCGCGCCGCCGACGCCTCCGCCCGGTCGAGCGCCGCGGCGGTCGACGGCGAGGGCGCGCCCCCTCCCGCCCGCGCGTCCTCCTCCACCAGGACGAGGCGCTCCGGTTCGCCGAGGAGCTCCCGCAGCACCTCCGCCATCACCCGGTCGACCTCGACCGCGACGACGGTCGCGCCCCGGGCGAGGAGCGCCGCGGTGAGCGCCCCCGGCCCCGGACCGACCTCGAGGACGACGTCCCCGGCCTCCACCCCCGCCGCGTCGACGATCGACCCCAGGAGCGCCGGGTCGGTCAGGAAGTTCTGCGAGAACCGCCGGGTCGGCCGCCGTCCCCTCGCGGCGAGCGCCTCGCGGATCGCCCCGAGGCGCGGGATCTCGGGGGCGTCGCTCACCGCCCTTCCCGCCGCGCCCCGGTCGCGCCGGGCGGCGGCGCCTCGAGGCGCTCCAGCAGCCGGCGCGCCTCGTCGTCGACCGCCGAACGGACCGGCCCGAACGCCAGGACCCCGAGGTCGGCGACGGTCGCCAGCAGGCCGGCGCGCCCCTCGTCGAACCGGCGGTGCAGGGCGAAGACGAGGGCGTTCGGGTTCCGGTACCCGTCGACCACGCGTCCGGTCTCCGCGTCGAGTCGGAGGAAGCCGTCGAGCCGCCACGGCACGCAGTACTCCAGCCGTCCGTCCCGGTCGAAGTCGACGGCGACCGCGCCGCCGCGCTCGAGGGCGACCTCGGCCGCCTCGTCGCGACGCCAGCGCTCCCGCAGGTCGGGGCCGAGACGGACGAGGGTCGCGTCCGGCCAGAGGAGGAGCGTGGAGTCGTCGCCGATCACGGGGAACCGGCGCGGGGGTGCGCCGTCGCGGAGCGGCACGTCCGCCGAACCGACGAGCCGGCCGAGCCGGTCGTACCCCTCCAGCCGCACCTCGCGCGGCTCGAACTCCTCGTCGAGCTCGACCACCTGGAGCGTCGCCGCGAACGGCGCCGGCCCCTCGGTGACCCGGTCGACGTAGTAGCTCCGGCGCGTCTCCCGCAGGAGCGCCGCCGCCGGCTCCTCGCCGGTCCGGTCGAGGAGGACCTCGTGCCCGGTGTGGGTGACGACGAGCAGGCGGTCCGCGCGGTCGTCGAGCGCCGCGAGCGACGCCGAGCCGCCGGGGACGAGCGTCTCGGACCGCACGGCGCCGTCCGCGTCGACGGCGCGGAGCGCGAGGATCCGGTTGTCCGGGTCCGGCCGCTCCTCCGGGTCGAACAGGAACCGGCGGGTCAGCGAGCCGGCGAGCAGCAGCTCGCCGCGCGCCTCGACCGGGAGGAGGCGCTCGACCACGGGGACGCGCCGCTCCCAGACCGTCGACACGGAGGACGAGGCCGGGTCGAGCCGGAGGAGGCGGCGCCGCTCCCGCGGGACGTAGCCGTAGAACCAGCCGTGCCGCTCCGGGTCGCTCGCGAACAGCGGCGGCGGCGGGGTCTGCTCGCCGGCGTACGTCCCGAGCAGGAGGAGGAGCGAGCAGTCGCGCTCCTCGGTCGGATCGAGGAACTCGGACCAGTCGAGGTCGAGCGCGCGCCGGGCGACCTCGCCGAGAGGCCCGTCGACCCACGGCACGACGCCGCCGCGGAGCGGGTCGACGACGCGGATCGCGCCGCCGACGTCCCGCATCAGGAACAGCTCCGGCTCGGCGACGTCCGCGTCGTACTCGTCGTCCCGCGCCCCCTCCGACGCGCCCGGACCGTCGAGGGCCGTCACGAGGTAGAGCTCGCTCTCCCCGTCCCGGTCGAGGTCGGCCGCGACCGCCTCGTCGATCCGGCCGAGGTCGTCGCGACGCCCGAGGACGACCCCGGTGCGACCGTCGACGACGCGGAGCGCCCCTTCGAACCCGCCGAGCACGACCCGCCCGTCCGCGAGCGCGACCACGTGGTCGACGCCGAGCCCCCGGCCGCCCCTCCAGGTGACCCGATCGTCGAAACGGAGGCGGGCGAGGAGACGCCGGAGCGGCTCGCCGAACCTCCGGAGCCGCTGGACGACCTCCTCGCGGACCCCCTCCGACGCGTCGGTCAGCCGCTCGAGCACCTCCCGGACGAGCTGCTCGGCGTTCCGCACCACGCACCGGAAGCCGAGCGCGAAGTTCCGGTTCTCCGGCTCCTCGAACCGGATCGACGCGGGGCGGATGCGCCGCGTCGACTCGAGGAACGAACCGCCCTTCACGACCACCGCCCCGGGGCGCCCTGCGGCCGGGGTGACCGTCCATTCCCAGACGTTGCCGAGCAGGTCGTAGACCGGCGGCCCGACGAACGCGCGCATCCGGGTGCGGGCGCTCTCGAACGACCCGACCCGCGCCGGCCCGCCGAGGCCGGCCTCGGCCGCGTTCAGGCCGAGCGGACCGGACGGGTCGGCCCCCCGCGCGGCGAGCATCCACTCCGCGACCGTCGGCAGCTCCTTCCCCTCGGACCTCGCGTACGCCCGGGCGTCGGAGAGGGAGACGTGCACCACGGGACGCGCCGCCACGTCGCGGCTCGCCAGGCGGGAGGCCGACGCGGCCCGCGGTCCGCCGAGGTGGAGGAGGTAGCCCGCCGGGTCGTCGGGGAGGTACCCCGTGGCGGCGGCGAAAGCCGCGAACTCGCCGTTCGTCACCTCGTACCGGTCGAGGAAGAACGATCGGTCCGGCGCGTCGGAGAGCGCGGAGACGTAGACCAGCGCCATCCGGTCGAGGAGGTCGAGGCGAGCGAGGACCTCCGCCCCGTCCTCCTCCTCGCCGTTCCGGCCGAAGCGCCCGAGGTGGAACGACAGGGCGACGAGGGCGAGCGCCGCGGGCCACGCCCAATGGAGGCGTCCGGCGCCGGCCTCGCGCCGCCGACGAGAGCGGCGGGACCCGCCGGGCCCCGCCGCCTCGCTCCCGGGGCGCGCCGCGCTCACGCCGCGCCTCCGTCCGGTCCGGTCACTGGAGCTGCTCGGGCTCCTCGACGATGACCCGCAGCTCGACGCGACGGTTCTCCGCCTTCTTCGCCGGATCGGCGACCGGCTCGTACTCGCCGTACGACGACACGAACATGCGGTCCTGCGGGACGCCGGCCGTGGAGAGCTCCTCCCAGACCGACAGCGCGCGCGACGTGCCGAGCTGGATGTTGCCGAGCGGGTACTGCGCCTTCGTCACCTTCACCGGGTCGGTGTCGGTGTGACCCGCGACCTCGATGCGGTGGCCGTTCTTCAGGAGCTGGTCGGCGATCTCGGCGATCTGCTGCTTGGCGGACGCCTTCAGCTCGGACTTGCCGGGCGAGAAGAGGAAGCCGCCGTCGATGCGGTACGCGTAGCCGTTGCCGGTCGGGACGATCTGCACCGGCCCGTCGCCGCGCGGGGCCTCGCCGGCCGGCCGCTTCTCGAGCTCGGCCATCATCTCGGCGAGCCGCCGGTTGTAGTCGTCGTTGCTCGACCGGAGCATCGAGTTCTGCTGCTGCAGCTTCGAGCGCTCGCTCTCCAGGCCGTCGACCTGGCTGCCGTACTGCTGCGCGATGTCGCTGACCTGCCGGAGCTGGGCCTTCGCCTGCTGGAGCTCGTCGACCTTCTCGTCGTACGCCGAACGAGAGACACACCCCGACGCGAGCGCGCCGGTGATCGCCAGGAGAATCCAAGGATGTCGGTTCATGTTCACGGCACCTCCCCGTGCCAGTTCGGACCGGTATCGATCGCCGGGACCCCGCTCGGCCGCCGGCCGACCGAGGTCCACCTCTGCTCTGCTTCCTCGCCGCCGCCGGGACGCGGCCGCATCGGAGCCGATCGATCCCTCCGCGGCGACCGCCGAGAGGGCCCGGCGCCGGCGCGGGGAGGCCGGCTCCTACTTGAGGAAGTTGTCGTTGACGAAGTTCGCGAAGCCGGACGTCAGGCCGGTCTTCTGGACCTCCGCCGCGTTGAAGGCGACGATGATGCCGTACAGGAGCACGATCGCCCCGAGGACGAGCAGCACCTGCATGCCGGTCCCTTCGGTCGCGACCTCCTCCGTCTCCGCCCGACGACGCGTCTGCGTCGCGGCGGCGCGGCCCGGCGCCTTCCGGCG
>JBICIB010000896.1:0-5214 GCA_043101415.1 Planctomycetota bacterium JB042
TCCAGCGCGGCGTCGATCGCCGTCCCGCCGGCGGCCCGCAGCCCGCGGACGAACTTCACCGCCGCCTCGCGCGCCTCGCCGTCGACCGGCACCATGCGGTCGCGGAACCTCCGGACCGCGCTGCTGAACGCCAGGATGTTGAACCGGTCGCCGTCCCGCAGCGACTCGACGAACCGCTCCATCGCCCGGATCGCCTTCTCGATCTTCGGCCCGTCCATGCTCCCGGAGACGTCCATCACCAGCAGGACGTCCTTCTCCAGCACCTCCTCCTCGTCGTCGAGCCCGGGGTTCAGGACGAGCAGGAACGTCCCGTCCTCGTCCGCGCCGCGCTGCGCCGCGACCGACATCGACAGCGACCGCACGTCCGGCGCGTACCGCAGGACGAAGTCGTCGTCGAGCGTCGCGCCCCGCTCCTCCATCCCGACCACGACCGCGTCGTCGCTCCGGATCACGTCGATCGCGTGCGACGGCGACTCGACCGCGCCGATCGGGACCGCCGACCGGATCCGGACGGAGATCGTGAGGTCGTCCCGCACGCGGCTCGCGGTCCGGTCGAGGCGGAGGGGGTGACGCAGCTCGCAGACGCCGCCGGAGACGTCGAGCACCTCGTCGTACACCAGCTCGATCTTCACGTCCGAGCGCGGCAGGACCGGGAAGACCCGCATCCGGAACCGCGTCTTCCCGATCTGCTCCAGCAGGGCCGGGTCCCGTCGCTTCCGGACGATCGACTCGTACACCGCGACCGCCTTCGCCCGCTCGGCGATCACCGCCGGGCGGCGGTCGCCGTCGATCCACATCGCGAAGTCGGAGACCCCCGCCCCCTCCGGGAGGGGGAAGAGGTACGTCGCCTCGAGCGCCCGGTCGGCGCCGTTCCGGAAGACCTGCGTGACCGCCGTCCGCGCGACCTGGTCGTCGACCGACACGGAGACGCGGTGCGACACCAGCTCGAGCGCCTCCCCACCGCGGGCGTCGACGAGAAGTCCCGCCGCGCGGACGGGAGCCCCGACGCCGGAGAGCGCGACGGCCAGGAGGAGCGCGGAACGACGCACCGAGAGTCGTGACGGCGACATGGTCGACCTCCGAGGGGGCAGAGGCGACGGTCCCGACGCAAGCCGGATGCCATCGCTTCGACCCCTCGCGACCGCGCGGATCGGACGATCCCGGGCCGTTCGGCGTCCCGACCGGCCCGCGGCCGTGTGCGCCGGGTGACCGGTCGGCGGAATCCGCAACGGCCCCGCCCGTGCGCCGGGACGGACGCTCGCCCCCCCTCTCCGGCCGCGCGCCCGGTGGACTCGCACCGGACGAATCTCCACGATGATCCGCCGCGATGCCCACTCCCCCCGTCCCGCCCGACACCCACGGACACGCCGACGGTCCCGGACCGGCGCCGCGGAACGCCGGCCCGGACCGCTTCTTCGTGACCGCGCCGCTCGCCGCCGCCGCCGCCGGCGCCCTCGTCTGCGTCGCCGGGATCGACGCCCTCCGCACCGGCTACTCGCCGACCACGCTCCTGCTCACCCACCTCGGGACGCTCGGCTTCCTCGGCGCCGCGATGTTCGGCGTCGTCTACCGCATCACGCCGCTCGTCGCCGGCGCGCGGCTCCCGCTCCCCCGGTCGACGACCCTCGTCCACGCCGCCCTGGTGATCGGGTTGTTCGGGGTCGCGGCGATCCTCGGCGGCGGCCTCGACGTCACTCCGCACTGGGGGTTCGGCTTCGTCGAGCTCGCCGCGCTCGTCTTCGTCGGCACGACGGGATGGGCGCTCGGCCGGCGCGCCACGAAGAGGGACGAGACGGTCCGGGGGATGCTCCTCGCCGTGGCGGCGCTCCTGCTCGTCGCCCTGCTCGGCACGGTCCTGGAACGGGCGCTCGGCGGGGAGGCACGGCCGGGGGCGCGAGCGCTCTGGCTTCAAGTCCACCTGACGCTGGCGTTCCTCGGGTGGGTCGGCGCGCTGATCGCTTCGGTGTCGTGGCAAGTCCTGCCGGGATTCCATGGCACGCCGGAGGTTCCCCGGCCGGCGCGCCGGGGAACGCTCCTCCCGATCGCGGCGGGGATCGTCCTCTGCCTCGCCGCGCTCCCGCTCGAGGCGACGGAGCGCGTCGAGGGCGGCACGTTCGCGACGGTCGCGGCGACGCCGGCCGCGCTCGCGGTCTGGGTCTGGCACCCGTGGACGGCGGCGCGCGCGATCGCGGCCGGGCCCGGCGCCCTCGCCGACGTCGGGCTCCGGTTCTGGAGCGCCGGACTCGCGACCGCGCCGATCGTCCTGGTCGCCGGCGCCTGGGCCGCCCTCGGGAACGATCCGCGCGCCGCGGTCCTGTTCGGCTGGCTCGCGGTCTGGGGTTGGGCCGGCCTGATCGTCCACGGGCTGGTCGTCCGGCTCGCGCCGCCGACCGCTCCGTCTCCGGACGATCCCTCCGCGAACGCGCGGATGCGCCGCGGGTTCGTCCCTCACGTCGCGTCGGTCGCGGTCGGCGCGGCGGCGATCGTCCTCGTGAACGACGCGCTCGCCCGGGCCGCGGGCGGGCTCGCGCTGATCGCGGCCGGCCTGCTCCTCTCCGCGATCGTCGGGGCGCGTCGCCGAGGGCGTGCCGAGTGAACGCGAACACCCCGCGGGGTCAGGCGTCCTCGACGTCGAGGTCGACGTACAGGTCCCGCACGTCGACGCGCCGTTCGAACGCGCGCCACGCCGCGGGCGTCCTCCCGTCCGGCTGGACGAGACCGAGGTCCGCGCGCAGGATCCGGTCCCCCGTCCGTCGCCGGAGGTCGGCGTAGAGCGGCCCGAACGGCATCTTCCACGGATACGGCCGCCGGTCGAGCGCCCACTCCTCGTCGACCGGGATCATCGCGGCGAGATCGGGGCTGGTCATCATCTCGAGCCCCCTCGTCTTCAACGTCGCGTTGTGGCTGCCGTGGTGGCCGACCTTGTACAGCACCGTCCGGCGCAGGAGGTCCGCCGCGTCGACGGTCTCCCCCCGCGCCAGGCCGTTCGCCTCGGACCAGCCGCCGTCGTGCCAGGAGTGCCAGTTCCCGACCTGGGCGTCGCCGGCGAACAGGAGGACCTTGCCGGTCGCCATCAGCTCGATCGCCAGCACGAGGCTCGTGTTGTTCGTCGCCGCGTCGAGCTTCAACGCGAGCGACTCCCCGGGGACGCACCAGTCGCGCTCGATCCGCCTCCACGCGAGGTCGTCGCCGTCCCCGAACCCGTACGCACGATGGAAGAACGCGAACCGCTCCGCGTTCTCCCTCACGATGTCCGTGGCGAGCCGGAAGTTCCCCGCGAACGGCCGGGCGGACGCCTCGATCGGGTCGGTCGGCCCGAGCCCCCCGGCGCCCGCGCCGAGCAGGGCGACCGAGAGCGCCTCGTCCGGCGTCAGCGCGTGATCCGGCTCGTGGTACACCTCCCCGGGACGCGACGACGGCCGCGCCCGCATCAGCGACCGCACGTCCTCCGGCGGACCGAGCACGAAGATCCGCACGCCGTCCACCCCCGGCAGCGTGAGCGGCGGCTGCTTCGGCCGGAGGTAGAGCGGCGGCTCCGGGGAGAGGTCGAGGATCCCGTCGCGGACCGCGCGCGAAGAAACCCCCAGGCCCCCGTCGAGGGACCCGGCGTCGAAGAACGAGAGGAGCGACCCGATGCCGGCCGCCACGTCGCCGTCCGCCCCGAGCGCCCGGGCCGCGGCGCCGGCGCCGCGGAGCATCAGCGAGCGCGCGCGGTCGAGCCGCTTCGCGAGCGGGTCGGCCGGGTCCTCGGTCCACCCGAACCAGAGCTGGCCGACCTCCATCGACTCGAACGTCTCGCGCGCGGCGTGGAACCCGCTGATGTGGTCGCCGTGCTCGTGCGTCACGACCACGAGGTCGAGGCGCCCCCCCGTCGTCCGGCGGACGTGATCGACGATCCGCCGGGCGCGGTCGTTCCCGCCGCGGACCTGCGAGTGGACCCCGCAGTCGATCAGCATGTGGAACGGATCGCCGTCCGTCCGGCGGAACGCGAGGAGGAAGCAGTCGCCGAGCCCGGCGCGGTACATCCGGACGGTCACGCCGCTGTCGGGGGCGCCCATCCGCTCCGCCGCCGGCGCCGCCGCGGGCGACCCGGACGCCTTCCGCTTCGTCCGTTTCCTGCCCGCCGCCCGCGAGGTCCGCTTGGTCACGTCGTCCCCTCCTGCTCGTCGATCGGCCGGTGGAGCATCGCGAACGGCTCCCGCATGCCGGCGCCCCTCCCGGCGTCTCCGAGGTACGTCGCCCGCAGCGACCCGTCGCCGCCGCCCAGGAACTCCCGCTGCCGCTTCAGCCGCCCCGCGCTCAGGATGTGCTTGTTGATCGCGTAGCGCACCCGGCACGTCTCCGGGTCGACGAGCAGGGTGCAGCCGCCTCGCATGACGAAGTCCCCGTGATCGTCCTCGCGGTCCGGTCCCTCGGCGTCGACCCGGGCCTGCGTCTCCGCGTCGAGGTAGCCGCGCCGGCGCTGGAGGATCTCGATCACGAAGTCGGTCCGCGTGTCGCCGAGCGGCGTCCCCCGGCGAGCGAGGCGGACCGAGTGGACCTCGATCGTCGGACGTCCGTGCCTCCGGAACACGCTCTTCGGCGCGTCGGTGGAGATCGCGAGCCCGATCTCCTCCGCCATCGGCCCGGAGCACGACGTCCGCAGCCACCGATGGACGGTGCGCGCGTTCCGCCTCATCCGCTCCCAGAGCTCCCGCCGGTCGCTCGTCTGCCGCCACTCCGGCTCGATCCCCGCGCCCGGAGCGAAGAGCGGCGTGAGGTCGACGTCGTGGCTCCGCGGCGGCCGCCAGACGAGCGACTCCTCGGAGAGCGTCCGGACGTCGCCCGGGTAGATCCCGCGGCGCTGGAACGCCTCGACGAACGCCAGCCGGTAGTGCATCCGATCGTCCGGGACCGCGTCGACGTCCGCCGTGATCAGGGCGCGAAGGTAGTCGCCGAACGTGATGTCGACCGGCGGACAGTAGTCGAGGGCGCGGATGCAGATCCTCAGGACGTGGTCCGCGGCGGTCGAGGCCTCCTTGGCGAGGCGCTTCACGAGGTCCGGGTGCAGCTCGCCCGGCGCGAGGAGGCCGCTCCCCTGCGTCGCGATCCGGAGGAGGTCGTCGATCCGGGAGCGGTAGATCGAGAGGAACGCGTCGAACACGGCGGCGACCAGGATCGCGCCCCGCTCGTGCGGCTCGTCGGTCGAGAGCAGGGCCCCGGGGTCGGGGGGGC
>JBICIB010000897.1:0-13620 GCA_043101415.1 Planctomycetota bacterium JB042
CGGACTGCTCCGCTCGGTCGAGGTGCCGCCGGAGGTCGAGGTGACGCGCGTCACCGGCGTGTTCGGCGCGCCGATCGCCGACTACGTCCTCGCCCGGTGCCTCGCGATCGCACAGGAGCTGCCGCGCCTCGAGGTCGAGCGGCGCGACGGGGGGTGGCGCTCGTTCCACGCCCGGCTCCTCTCCGACCTGCGCGTCGCCGTCGTCGGGACCGGCGAGATCGGCGCCGCCGTCGCCCGCCGCCTGATCGCGAACGGGGTCGAGGTGGTCGGAGTGAACCGCTCCGGGGGCGCCGTCGACGGGCTCCCGCGCGTCGAGCCGGTCGCCCGCCTCCGCGAGGTCGTCGCCGACGTCGACGTGCTCGTCCTCGTCGTCCCCCGGACCACGACGAGCGAGCGGCTCGTCGATGCCGCGCTCCTCGCCGCCCTCCCGCCCCGCGCGTGGCTCGTGAACGTCGCCCGCGGCGCGGTCGTCGACGAGGCGGCGCTGATCGCCGCGCTCCGAGCCGGGCGGCTCGCCGGCGCCGCACTCGACGTCTTCGAGGTCGAGCCGCTCCCCGCCGACTCCCCGCTCCGGACCCTGCCGAACGTCATGGTCTCCCCGCACGTCGCCGGCGTCACCACGCCGACCCAGGCCGCCGACGCCTACCTCGAGAACCTCCGCCGCCGCCGCGAGGGCCTCCCGCGCCGCGGCGTGATCGACCGGGAACGCGGGTACTGACCCGCCGCGGCCTTGGGTAGACTCCGCGGCATGTCCACCCAGCCGAGCAAGTCCCTCGACACGTTCACGAACCCGCGCATCGGGCGCCCGTACGAGATCGAGTTCGAGGTCCCCGAGTTCACCTGCCTCTGCCCGAAGACCGGCCAGCCCGACTTCGCGACCTTCCGGATCCGCTACGTCCCCGACCGCCTCTGCGTCGAGCTGAAGTCGCTGAAGCTCTACATGTGGTCGTTCCGGGACGAAGGACACTTCCACGAGGACGTGACGAACCGGATCCTCGACGACCTGGTCACCGCGATCGGCCCGACGTGGATGGAGGTGGAGGGGGACTTCTACGTGCGCGGCGGGATCCACACGGTGGTGCGGGCGTGGCACGGAGACCGACCGGAAGAATTGGAATAGCGTTCGGGAACGTCTGCGCGATCGCCACGGCGGGGGACGGGAAGGGGAGGTGCTCTCCGACCCGCTCACGTCCTCGCGCGATGCGTCCGGCGTGGTCTCCGCGCGGTTTCGAGTCGCGCTGCGGGGTCGCTCTCGGAGCCTCATCCCTCCTCCGGCCCCGCCTCGCCCGCTTCGGACTTCCTCACCCGATTCCGGTGGTGGAAAAGGGGGAATGCGGAGACGACCTCATGGATGGGGTGGTCCCCGGTCTTCCGGCCCTCCGGCTCCCCGGTCACCCGAGACCCGGCGCCCCCTCCCTCTCCCGTTCCCCGGCGTCCGGTCCCCCGGTTCCCCCAGCCAGGTCGCCGACCCACGATCCCTCCGCCCCCTCTCCCACTCCGCGTCAGCGCCCTCTCCCCTGCTCTCGTTGCTCTCCCCTGCTCTCCCCTGCTCCCTCCCTCCTCAAGTTCCCCCCCCCATCCGGGCGATGACTCTCCTGCGCCGGAGGTCCCCCGATGTCCCTCACCCGCGGCTTCTCCTTCCTCGAGCTCCTGGTGGTCGTCGCGATCCTGGTCGCGCTCGCCGGGGTCCTCGTGCCGGTGGTGAACGGGGAGCTCGAGGCGTCGAAGAAGGCGACCGCGCAGGCTTCGGTGAACCGGATCGCGACCGCGTTGACGGAGTTCATCAAGGACACGAGCTTCGCGCCGACCGGGGAGGGCGGGAAGCGGACGTACCACGTGCTGCATTCCGACGGGGCGGCGCCGCGCGGCAGTTCGTTCGAATCGGGGGAGGCGACGACCCTCGAGCGGTTCCTCTGCCGGAACGAGCTGAGGGTCGAGAACTGGCACGGGCCGTACCTCCGTCCCGTCGGCAGCGACCCCTGGGGCGGTCGGTACGTCGTGAACGCGCACGGGTTCTTCACCAACGACGAGCGGGTCTGGATCCTCTCCGCCGGGCCGAACGGCCGCCTCGAGACCTCCCCCGGCGACTCGAGGCCGGGCGGCGACGACATCGGGCTGTTCCTGGAGTAAGCGGTTCCACGGGGCCGGGCCGGGCGGCGTACCATCGAGGCATGGTGCGCGGACTCGTCACGGCCGTCGCGCTCGTCGGGCTGGCGGCGTCTTTCCTGCTCCTCTCGTCGCCGGAGTCTCCGGAGCGGCGCGGGGCGCCGGAGACGACCGTCGCGGCCGAGGAGGTCCGACCGACGGCGCCGCCGATCGCCGCGCGCGCCGCGGAGAGCGTGGTGCCGATCGAGCGCGAGGCGAAGGCTCCGGAGCCCGCGCCTGTCGCGACGCTCGAACCGTGGACGGGGATCGTCGTCCACGACGGCGGGGCTCCGGTCCCGAACGCGCGGGTCGAACTCGAGGTCTCCGTTCTCCCCGGGCTCCCGCGGGCCGGGGAGGCGGCGGCGGAGCCGCGCCGGGCGCACCTCGCTTCGGGAGCGGACGGACGCTTCGAGATCCCCGAGGCGTTCCGCGTCCCGCACCGGACGCTCGCCATCGCCGAACGGGAGGGGCTGGCGCGGGGCTCGGCGCACCTCGACGAGTCGCGGACGATGCGGATCGTGCTCGGGAGACCGGCCACGCTGCGCGGGCGCGTCCTCGAGGAGGGGACCGGCGCGCCGATCGCCGGGGCCGAACTCCGGCTGCACCCGATGCTCTCCCCCGTCGACGCGAGGCGGTCCCTCCCGCCGCGGACCCGACGCACGACCACGCGCGGCGACGGGAGCTTCGCGTTCGGCCGCTGCTACGTCGGGGAGACGCTCGTCCTGACGGTGTGGCCCGCGGACAGCACGCCGCACACCGAGCGAACCACCCCGGAGACGATCGGCGAGCATCGCCACGACATCTTCGTCGACCTCGGGGAGACGCTGTTCGGGCGGGCCGTCGACGCGGCGACGGGGCTCGGCGTCGGCGGGGCGCGCGTCTCCGCGAACGGGAACCGGACCGGCGAGACGCGCGCCGACGGGACGTTCCGGATCCGCCGGCGCCCCGCTCCGCCGTTCTCCCTCGAGGTCGCCGCGGACGGGTACCTCGCCGCGCTCGAGCGGATCGGCGTCGACCGGGTCGAGGAACCGTCGGTGGTCGTCTCCCTCGTCGCCGAGACGACCCTGGAGGGGCGCGTCGTCGACACGCGGGGGGCGCCGCTCGCCGGCGTCGCGGTCTCGCTCCACGACGCGTACGGCGAGGGGGGACGCGCGGTGACGGATCGGAGCGGCGCGTACGTCGTCGGCGGGATCGCGGCCCCGAAGCGGTACGAGGTCCGCGTCTCGACCGGAGAGGGGGCGACCCCGTACCGGCTCGAGACCGAGTCGTTCGAGCGGAGCGGGGAGCGTCGCCGACGCGACATCGTGCTCCCGGCCGACGTCGCGTCCGTCGTCGGCCGGATCACCCGCGACGGCGTTGCGGCGCGCGCCCGCGTCGAATGGGCGGGGGGCGGGATCGCCGCCGAGCGGAGGACCGACGACGAGGGGAACTTCTCCTTCGACGGCGTCCCGGTCGGGACCGTCGAGCTGTCGGTCCGGACGACCGACCCGAGCGCTCACGAGCGACGGAGCCTCGCGCTCGCCCGCGGGGAGACGCGGCGCGTCGACGTCGACGTCCGGAGCGGCGCGTCGGCGATCGAGGGGACGGTCCTCGACGTGGACGGGAACCCCGCCGCGGGCGTCGAGGTCGTCGCGACCGGCCGCGAGAGCCGCGCGCTCCTCCGGGCGACGACGGACGGCGAGGGCCGCTTCGCCCTCGCCGCTCCGTCCGCGACCGAGTCGTTCGACCTGAAGGTCACGGTCGACGGCCGGACGCTCTCCCGGTTCGACGTCGCCGTCGGCGCGGCGGCGCTGGTGCTGAGGCCGTCGCGGTGAGGGGGGCCTCCGGGGCGCGACCCTAGTCGAGGCCGCGCAGCTCCTCGAGCAGCGTCTCGCCGTCGCGGCGGAGGGCGGCGTTCCAGGCGAGGGCCATCGCGGGCTTCCACGCGGCGCGGCCGAGGACGCGGGCGAACACCTTCATCAGCGAGTCCGCGAGCTGGACGACGTCCTCGCCGGGAGACTCGGCGGGATCGCCTTCGCCGGTGGTGACCGAGAACCGCTCGAGCGCGGCCTTCACCGCCGGCCCGGGGAGGCTCTCCCGGCCGTCGAGGACGTCGGGGTGCGACCGCCGCAGGTCGTCCGCGAGGAGCTCCGCGAAGCGCGCCTCCTTGCCGGCGAGGAGCTTCAGGCTCTCACGAAGCGCGTCGTGTTCGGCGGTCATTGGACAAACTCCGGCGGATGGCGAAGATGGAGGCCATGAGCACGATCCCGGAACGAATCCGAGCGCTGCGCGAGCAGCTCGCCGCGCACGGCCTGACGCACTACGTCGTACCGAGCGCCGACGAACACATCAACGAGTACCTCCCCGCGTGGCGACGGCGCCGCGAGTGGGCGTCGGGGTTCACCGGGTCGGCCGGCGACCTCGTCGTCGGGACCACCGACGACGAGACGCGCCTCTTCACCGACGGCCGGTACCACCTGCAGGCGGAGCGCGAGCTGGAGGGGACGGGGGTCGGCCTCGAGAAGGTCGGCGCGAAGGACGCGACGACGATGACGAGATGGCTCGAGGCGCGGGCGAAGGACCGGGGCGAGGCGGTCGTCGTCGGGGTCGACCCGGCGGTCTTCCCGATCGGCGCCGCGGAGGCGTTGGAGAAGGCGGTCTCGGCGCGGGGCGGCGCGTGGAAGCCCGTCGCGCCGAACCTCGTCGACGCGGTCTGGACCGACCGGCCGACGCCGCCGACGTCGCCGCTGATCGAGTGTCCGATCGAGTGGACCGGCGCGACGGTCGACGAGAAGGTCGCGAAGCTGCGCGCGGCGCTCGCCGCGGCCGACGCGGACGCGATCGCGGTCGTCCGGCTCGACCAGATCGCCTGGCTCCTGAACCTCCGGTCGACCGACGACATCCCGTTCAACCCGGTCTTCGAGTCGTACCTGTTCGTCGACGGGGGCGCGGTGCGGCTGTTCGCGCACGATCCCGCGGCGCGCCTGCCGGCCTCGTTCGCGGACCGGGTCGCGGGGTTCTCCGCGCACCCGTACGAGGAGTTCTCCTCGTACCTGGCCGACCGGGCGGAGGGGCGGGTCCTCGTCGATCCCGCGCTCACGACCGCCGGCGTCCTGGCGACGCTCGACGCGAACGAGCGGGTCACGGTCGTCCGCGCCGACAGCCCGATCGAGGCGGCGAAGGCGGAGAAGAACGACGTCGAGCTGGCGTGCATGCGGCGGGCGAACCTCGCGGCGAGCGTCGCCAAGACGAAGGCGCTGGCGTGGCTCGACCACCAGCTCGAGGAGGGGGAGGTCGTGACCGAGGCGTCGTTCCGGGACGCGATCGAGCGGCGCTACGCCGACATCGACGGGTTCCGCGGGCTGTCGTTCCAGACGATCTCCTCGACCGGCGCGCACGGCGCGATCATCCACTACTCCGACGCCGACGAGACCCCGCTCTGCGACGGCGACCTCTTCCTGATCGACTCCGGCATCCAGGTCGACGGCGGGACGACGGACGACACGCGGACGGTGATCGTCGGCGCGCCGACCGAGGAGCAGCGGCGGCGGTACACCCTGGTCCTGAAGGCGCACGTCCGGGCGGCGAACCAGTCGTTCCCGACCGGGACGACCGGCGTGGCGCTCGACGCGATCACGCGGTCCGCGCTCTGGGCCGACCGGCTCGACTACGGGCACGGGACGGGGCACGGCGTCGGCGCGTTCCTGAACGTCCACGAGGGGCCGGTCTCGATCGGCTCGCGCGCCGGCGCGCCGGCCGCCGCGCTCCCGCTGAAGCCGGGGATGATCACCTCGATCGAGCCCGGCTACTACGAGGCGGCGTTCGGCGGGATCCGCATCGAGAACCTCTACGTCGTCGAGGAGGCGGGCGAGCACGACGGCCGCTCGTGGCTCCGCTTCGTGCCGCTCACGTACGTCCCGATGGACTCGCGGCTGATCGACGAGTCGCTCCTCGACGCCGCCGAGCTGGCGTGGCTCGCCTGCTACCACTCGGAGTGCCGCGACGCGCTCGCCCCGTTCCTCACCGACAAGGAGCTCGCCACCGTCGACGGCTGGCTGACGTGACGGCCGGTCCGGCGCGCGGCGACGGCCCTCTCCGGCGTCAAGCCTCGCCGCGGAGGAGCTTCAGCAGTCGATCGAGGACGTTCCGGCCGTCGGCGCGGAGGCCGTTGTGCTCGTGCTCGTTCGTGATCCAGACCCGCGTCCCGCGGATCGTGCGCGCGGTCTCGAGCGAGAAGTCGCGGTCGACGTACATGTCGTCGTGGTAGACGGCGGCGGCGACCGGGACGTCGTTTCGGCGGAGGCGTTCGACGTCGTAGAGGTCCGGCCAGTCCCCCTTCGCCGCGAGCCGCTCGGCCGCCTCCTTCAGCGGGCGGAGCGGCGCCACGTCGTCGAACGTCCACGGCTCGACCCACTCGCCGGTGAAGAGGATCGGGCCGTCGGTCCTCGCCGGGTCGAACTCGGGGAACTCCTCGCGGATCCGGTGCGCCGCCCAGCGCGTGCGCGTCCCCTCGGCGTAGATCGACTCGTGGAGGATCGCGTAGATCGGGTTCGCGGTGAACGGCAGGGCGTGGTCGATCGCGTGGAGGAAGTGGAACCCGAGCTCCGGCCCGTCCGGCCCGTCGACCCACGCGTCCTCGACGTGGTCGTGGATCGTCTCGAACCCGTCGCTCATCCCGAGGACGAGGCCGAGCTGCTGGAACCTCCGGGGCGAGAGCACGCCGCCCGACGGGAGCGCGACGTCGTTCTCGGCCAGGTGGGCGACGATCTCCCGCACCCGCGCCGCGTCGTCGGGGTAGCGCGCGCGGTACGCCTCGTTCTTCTCGCGGCATCGGACCATGGTCCGGCGGTAGACGTCGCTGGCGTGGAAGGCGAGCGGCGGCAGCCCGCCGGTGACGAGCGCGCCGGCGAGCCCCTCCGGCGCCGCGGAGAGATAGTGCGCGATGACGAAGCCGCCGTAGCTCTGGCCGAGCGCCGTCCACGGCGCGCCGCCGGCGAGGCGCCGCCGGATCGCCTCGCAGTCGGCGACGATCGCGTCGGCCCGGTAGTGCGCCAGCCGCGCCGCCTGCTCCTCCGGCGTGAACCTCGCGAGCGACCGGGCGTCGATCCGGCCGCTCCGCCCGGTCCCCCGCGGGTCGAGCAGCAGCACGCGGAACTCCTCCAGCGCCCGCGGCAGCCAAGACGCCCCGGCCGGCGGACGCGGGGACGGGAACCCCGGACCGCCCTGCAGGAAGACGAGCCACGGCAGGTCGTCCCCCTCCTTCCCCGGCGCGACGACCTCGCGCGCGAAGACGGGGATCGTCTCGCCGTCCGGACGGGCGGGGTCGAGCGGCAGGTCGAACGTGTGGTCTTTCCGGACGAGTCCGGGGAGGCGGTGGGTCGGAGGGGGCTCGCTCATGGGGGAGAGCCTATCGCCCGGTTTCCAAGGTAAGGAGTCCCGGACTCGCGCGACCGACGAGGAGACACCTCTCGCGCCGCCGCGGCATCTCATCGCGTCGACGCCCTCCGCCCGAGGTCCGCTTGTCGACCCGCCTCGCCGAACGATCGAACGACGCCTGGATCGCCGCCCTCCGTGGGCGCGGCGACGCGGACGACGCGGTCGGCGAGCTGAGCGCGTACCTGCACCGCGTCCTCGGCCGGGCGCTCGCGGGCCGCCTCCCCGCCGGCCTCGACCTCCCCGAGCTGGTGCAGGAGAGCCTCGCCCGCATCGTGGCGAGCCTGCCGTCGTTCCGTGGCGACAGCGCGTTCTCGACCTGGGCCGCCGGCGTCGCCCTCCGCGTCGGGTTCACCGCGCTCCGCCGCCGCTCCGTCCGCGACCGCGCCACCGACCCGTTCGGCGCCGTCGAACGCGAGCTCTCGGACCTCCCCGCCCCCGCATCCGACCGGCCGGACGCCGTCGCCGCGCGGAACGACCTCCACGCGGCGCTCTCGCGCGCGATCGCCACCCGCCTCACCGAACGGCAACGCCTCGCCGTCGTCGCCGAGCTGCGCGGCGTCCCGACGGTCGAGATCGCCGACCGCCTCGGCACGAACCCGAACGCCCTCTACAAGCTGACCCACGACGCGCGCGTCCGGCTCCGCCGCGCGCTCCTCGACGCGGGGTTCGGCGCGGACGCGATCCGGGCCGCCGCCAAGGAGTCCCCGCCATGCCGCTGACCCACGACGACCTCCGCCACCTCCTCGCGCTCCTCGACGTCACCGCGCCGCGGGAGATCGACTGCACCGAACTCCTCCACCGCGTCGCCGCCTACGTCGAGCGTCACGCCCCGAGCGGCGCCCCGCCGCCGGGCGCCGACGACGTGAAGCGCCACCTCGCGATCTGCCCCGAGTGCCTGGAGGAGTACGAGACGCTCCTCGACGCGGTGGCGCCGGATCGCTGAACGGCCCCTCCGCTCCTCACCCCGCCCGCGGCCGGAGGTACCGGAGGACGGCCTCCCAGTCCGGGAACGCGGCCGACCCGAACCGGATCAGCTCGCCGGGGAAGCGGTCGGCGCCGTTCCGCGTCCGGTCGTCGATCAGGTAGTCGCCGCGGCTCAGGTTCTTGTGGTGGCTCAGGATCAACCGCTTGTACGCCGGCGCCCCGAGGTGACGCTTCACCCAGAGCAGCTTGTCCGACCAGGCGGACGGGTTCTCCCACGGCGAGGTCGAGAGGACGTACGCGTCGAAGCGTTCGGCCAGCTCGACGAACGCCTCGATCGCGCCGGGGATCGGGTCCATCGTCCCGAAGATGCCGGGGACCTCGTCGAGCCGCCCGTCGTAATCCCGCCGCACCGCGTCCTCGAGACGATTCACGCCGGACGGGAAGTCGACCAGCACGTTGTCCATGTCGACGAACAGGGTCTTCTTCACGCCGCGCGCTCCCGCAGGACGAGGTACGTCGCGGCCGCCATCCCGGTCGACCCGAACAGCATCGTCATCACCACGATCTGGTACTTCGCCGCGATCAGCGGCGACACCCCGGAGAGGATCTGCCCGGTCATCATCCCCGGCAGCGAGACGAGACCGACCGCGAAGAGCGAGTTCAGGATCGGGATCAGCGCCGCCCGCAGCGCGGTCCGCCGCGCCTCGTCGAACGGAACCCCCCGCTCGAGCTCGGCCGCGACGCGCTCGGCGGCGAGGCTGACCGCGTTCATCGCGCCGGCGAAGATCATCCCCGCCAGCGGGACCACGAACCGGGGACTGAACCACGGATCGACCCGGACCACGGCCTGGGTGACCAGCGCGAGCGTCGGCACCCCGCCGACCGCGATCGCCGCGAGCGCGACGCCGTACGACCGGGCCGTCCGGGCGCCGAGCGGACGGATCGCGATCCAGCCCGCCGCGAGGAGCATCACCAGCAGGACCGCGCCGATGATCCTCCAGTCGTCCGACTCGAAGATCGCGATCAGGACGTAGCCGATGAGGAGGAGCTGCGCGAGCATCCGCGCCGTGGCGTGAAGCGCGCTCCCCGCTCCCGCGCGCCACCGCGCCATCACGGCGAGGACGACCAGCGCCGGCAGGAACGCCAGCGCCAGCCCGACCGGCGTGATCGTCGGAACGGAACCGCTCACCCGCTCACGGCTCGGTCGTCTCGTCGTCGTCGAGATCGTCGACGAGATCGTCGACGAACGGTCCGCCGACCAGGTCCTCGATGCGGCTGGCGATGTCGACGTCGAACCACTCCTGGAACATCGCGAACGTCCGATCGCGCGGCCACGCGCGCTCGTCGGTGTGCCATCCGTGCAGCTCGACCCGGAAGATCCCGTCGTAAAGCCGCTCGAGGATGGCCCACGCCTCGGCGATCGAGTCGACCGTCGGGATCAGGTAGACCGAAGGCTCTTCGTCCGGGCCGGGCACGGCGCCGGAGTCGTCGAGGCCCGCCGCCCACTCGACGTACGGGGCGGCGGGACGGACGATCAAGGCGCAGCGGTTGATCATGGGACGGCCCTCACCTTCGCGCGCACCGTACTCCCACCGCTCGACGAGGGTCAAGTCGAGGCGGCGCGCGTAAGACCTCGGGCCCCGGCGCGACTCACCTCTCGTCCACGATCACGAACGAACCGCCCTCCCTCGGAGACTCGCGCATGAACCCCCGCCTCCCCGCCCTCGACGACGCCGCCGCCCCCGCCGACGCCCGCCCGGTCCTCGACCAGGTCCGGCGCGCGCTCGGCACGGTCCCGAACCTCCACCGCACCCTCGCCGCCGCGCCCGCCGCCCTGAAGGCGTACGCGGCGCCGGCCGGCGCCCTCGCCGGCGGCCGACTCGACCCCGCGCTGCGCGAGCAGGTAGCGGTCGCCACCGCCGGCCGGAACGAATGCGCGTACTGCGCGTCGGCCCACACGATGCTCGGGAAGGGGGCCGGCGTCGACGAGGAGGAGCTCGCGCAGAACCTCTCGTGCTCCTCCGCCGACCCGCGGACCGCCGCCGCGCTCGCGTTCGTCCGGACGCTGCTCGACACGCGCGGCGACGTCCCCGACGAGTCGCTCCGGACGCTCCGGGACGCCGGGTTCGGCGACGAGGAGATCGTCGAGATCTGCGCGCACGTCGGGATGAACTGGTTCACGAACGTCTTCAACCGGCTCGCGCGGACGGAGATCGACTTCCCGGTCGTCGAGCTCGCCGCCCGCGCCTGACCGGAGGTCCCGATGCCCCGCGAACCCGGCCGCCGCGCCTTCGACCGCCTTCTCCGCGACGTGCGCGCGTGCCGGCTCTGCGAGGAACACCTCCCCCACGGGGTCCGTCCGGTCCTCCGGGCGGATCCCGCGGCGCGCGTGCTCGTCGCCGGTCAGGCGCCGGGGCGCCGCGTCCACGCGACCGGCGTCCCGTTCGACGACCCGAGCGGCGACCGGCTCCGCGACTGGATGGGCGTCTCGCGCGAGGTCTTCGACGACCCGGCACGGATCGCGGTCCTGCCGATGGGCTTCTGCTACCCGGGGACCGGCCGCTCCGGCGATCTCCCGCCGCGCCCCGAGTGCGCGGAGGCGTGGCGGCGGAGACTCCTCGACGCGCTCCCGGAGATCCGCCTGACCCTCGTCCTCGGCCGCCACGCCCTCGAGTGGCACGTCGAAGGGGCGGCGGGCCGCACGCTGACCGAGGTCGTCCGCGACTGGAGGGCGCTGCCGCCGACCGTCGTCCCGCTCCCGCACCCGAGCCCCCGCAACAACCGCTGGCTCGCGGCCCACCCGTGGTTCGCCGCCGAGCTCCTCCCGGCGCTGCGCCGCCGCGTCGCGCGCGCCCTCGCGCCGGACCGGCCCCGGCGATGACCCCGAACGACGGTCCCCACCCCCGTCGTCAGAACTTCTCCACCCAGGTCCTCGTCCCCTGCATGATCATGTCGACCGCCACCGTCCCGATGTAGAGCGCGACGATCCGCCCGGTCACCTCGACCGAGCGCTGGACCAGCGGCTCGTTGCGCGGCCGGACGAAGTCGTGCAGGCGCTTCAGGACGAGCACGAGGAGGACGGCGCCCGCGGTCGCGGCCATCACGACGGCGCAGCCGGTCCACGAGTCGTGCCGCTTCCCGATCAGCACGCTCGCGCTGATCGTCCCCGGACCGATCAGGACGGGCATCGCGATCGCCCCCGCGAGCTGGGCCGAGTCCCCCCGGAGGATCTCGATCGCGGTCGGCCCCTTGAAGACGAATTGAAGCCCGATCAGCAGGAACGCGATCCCGCCGAAGATCTGGAACGACGCGAACTCGGCGTGGAGGAGCTCCGAGAAGATCGCGTCTCCGACCAGCGAGAAACAGGAGAAGACGATCGCCGCGATCAGGCCCGCGCGGACCATCACCTGCGCGAACGACCTCCTCTCGAGCTTCTCGACCACGTCGACGAGGTAGACGAGGATCAGGAACGGGTTCAGCAACACCAGCATCAGCGTGGTCGATTCGATCAGGTCGGGCATGGATGGGGGGACCGCGATCGTGATCGCGGTCCGTCGTCTCTCCGGCGGGTTCGGCGTTCCGCCGACCGTACCAGACGTCCCCCGCCCTCGCCGGGCGAACCGTTCAGCGACGCGCGCCGCGTTCCCGCAGCAGCGCGGCCATCGCCGCGTCGCCGGCCGCGAGCGCGACCTCGAGCGGCGTCTCGCCGGCGCGGTTCCAGCGGTGGCCGACCGGTTCGGGATCGGCGCCGTGCTCCAGCAGCCACGCCGCGAGGTCGCGGTCTCCCCGCCTCGCGCACCAGTGCAGCGCCGTCGTGCCGACGCTCTCCTGATCCACGGCGACGCCGTGCCGGAGGAGGCGCTCCGCCATCTCGACCGAACCGCCGCCGAGGACCGCGTACCACATCACCGGGAAGTCGTGGGCCCCGCGCTCGTTCACGAGCGACGGCCGCCGTTCCAACCAGAAGTCGACCGCGTCCCCGTCGCCGATCGACACCGCGGTCGGCAGCGACAGCGGCGCCCCGTGATCGAGGTGCAGCCGCATGATCGGCCGGTTCCCGGTGTGGGCGCACGCCTCGATCGCCAGCTCGTCGTCGGTCGAGATGGAGAAGGCGAGGCGCCGGTCCTTCGCCAACCGCTCGCGGACCCGCTCCATCCGGAAGTGCGAGGCGCCGGTCACCTCGCTCTGCGCCTCCTGCGGGACGTCCGAGAGGTCGGGGCGGACGATCGGGTCCCGGTTCGCATCGAGCGCGAAGCGGCTCGACCGGTCGTCCCGAGGGAGCGCCTCGGGCCGCGCGAGCAGCCGCTCTCCCTCCTCCCAGCCGAGCTCCGCCGCGCACTCCCGCGGCGTCCGGCCCCGGTCGTCGACGGCGTCGGGGTCCGCCCCCTTCCGGATCGCGAGACGGACCAGCGTCGCGTCCCGCCGGGCGACCGCGCCGTGGAGGACCGAACTCCCGCCGCGCTGTCGGGCGTTCGGGTCGGCGCCGTGCCCGGCGAGGTCCGCCAGCGCGATCCTCGCCCAGGACGCGCGCGCGGACTCCATCGCGCCGCGCGCCGGCGTGTAACCGCTCCCGCCCGGCGGCGCCGCGTCCGGCCGGCCGCCGAGCGAGCGGAGCCGCCAGAAGTCGAGGCTCCCGACCAGCGCCGCCGCGTAGAGCGGGGTGCCGCCGATCGGGTGCGCGCGGGAGAGCCGCGACGGGTCCTCGCGGACGAGCCGCTCGACCACCTCCCACTCCTCCGCCAGCACCGCCTCGACGACGTCGAGCGCCACGCCGGCCTCGCGCAGCGCCGCGGCGACCTCCTCGTGACCGTGGACGTGCGCCAGCACGAACGCCGAACGCCCCGCGTCGTCCTTCGCCTCCGCCACCGACGGGTCGTCCGCGAGGAGCCGCCGGACCCGCGAGAGGTCGCCGCGGCGGACCGCGTCGAGGAGCGCGCGCCTCCCCCCGGCGTCGCCTCCCTTCACGGAGGCGCCGGCCGCGAACCTCGTCGAAGCCGCGGCGAAGAAGAGCGCCCCGAGGGCGGAACAGGCCTGTCGTCTCGTCCAGCTCATGGTGTCGTGCACCTCCTCGGAGTCCGGGAGCGCGAACGGGCGCGGCCCGGGGCCATCTTCGCCGGTCGACGGGAAGCCTGGCCC
>JBICIB010000898.1:0-5382 GCA_043101415.1 Planctomycetota bacterium JB042
CCCCCCCCCGGGAGCGGCGGAGGGTCCGGCGATAGCGTGCGGGGCATGGTCGGTTCCTCCTCCGCGACGGCGTCGGGTCCCGTTTCCTCGCTCCGCAGCGCCCACTACCACGTGCTGCTCCTCTCCCTGGCGGCGCTCCTCCTGGTGGCGCCGATCGCCCAGCAGTTCCCGCGCGGCCGGGACGTCGTGAACGCCCTCTTCCTCGCGACGCTCGTCTTCGGGGCGCTGGTGGGGCGACGCTCGCGTCTCGTCCGGCGGCTGAGGGTCGGCGTCGCCGCGTTCACGGCGCTGCTGATGGCCATGACCTACGTCGTCGACCACGGCGCCGTCGCGGTGGCGCGGGACGTCCTGCTCTTCGGATTCCTGATCTTCATCCTCGTGGGGATCCTGCGCGACGTCTTCGAGGCCCGGCAGGTCGAGGCCGGCCTGCTGAGCGGGGCCGTCAGCGGCTACGTCCTGCTCGGGGTCGCCTGGGCGATCGCGTACGCCCTCGTCGAGGCCTTCGACCCGGACGCGTTCGCCGGGGCCGGCGCCCCGCCGGTCGGCGAGGGAGCCGCGTCGTCCTCGCGCGCCGGGACGTTCCTGTATCACAGCTTCGTCACGCTCACCACGCTCGGGTACGGGGACGTCACGCCCCGCTCGGGCGCCGCGCGCTCGCTCTCCATCCTGGAGGCGCTCGTCGGTCAGTTCTACATCGCCACCCTCATCGCGGCGCTCGTCGGGACGATGATCGCCCAGCGGACGTCGGGGCGGGGCGATCGGGAGGATTGAGGTCCGTCCTCCCGCGGGCGACGCTCGGCGCGCGAGGACGGCCCTTCCCTCGTGCCCGGCGTCACGATAGGGTCGCGCCGCAGCTTCGGTCGATCGACGGACGACGCAGGGGATGGCCCGCGCCCACCGAGCGACCGCCGCGGCGGAGTCGCCCGATGAACCGTACCCGACCAGCCCCGTGCGCCGCGCCGGCACCCGCGGGGTCCTCGGCCGCCGCGGCGGCCCTCGCTCGCGCGGTCTCCCGACCTCTCCGCGCGGCCCGACTCCTCGGCTGCGCGCTCCTCGTCGCCGCCCCCGGATGTCGCGAGGAGCCCCCTCCGGCCGAGGCGCCGCGGCCGCGGCCGGTGACGGTCGTCGCGCTGGCCGACGTCGACCCGACGGGCGACGTCCAGCTCACCGGGTCGGTCGAGTCGTGGAAGGAGCAGGACGTCGCCTTCGAGGTCGGCGGGCGCGTCGCCTTCGTCGTGGAGATGGCGACCAACCTCCCCGGCGCCGATGGGGCGTCGCGCACGGGCGCCGACAACGTCCTCGCCCGGCTCGACCTGCGCGAGTACCAGATCACGCGCGACGCCGCCGAGGCCGCGGTCGAGGTCGCGGCGCAGCAGCTCCGGCTGGCCGAGGTCGAGCGCGAGGAGGTCCTGCCGGCCGACGTCCGCTCCGCCGAGGCGTCGCGTAACCTGGCGCAGGTGGAGTTCGAGCGGTTCCAGCAGGCCGCGGAGCGGAACGCCGTGTCGAAGCTCGACGCCCTCCGGAAGGGGGCCGAGCGCGACCGGGCCCAGGCGGAACTCGACCGGGCGCAGGCGCGGCTCGTGTCGAAGGGGGCCGAGATCGAGTCCCTGAAGGCCCAGCTCCAGGAGGCGCGGGAGCAGCTGACGCGGGCCTCGTACGACCTCGATCGGTGCGTCCTCCCGGCGCCGTTCCAGGGGGAGATCTCGGAGGTCTACGTCGAGGCCGGCGGCACGGTGCGGGCGAACCAGCCGGTGGCGCACCTCGTGATGATGGACCCGATCAAGATCGACCTCGCCCTCTCCTCGGCGATGGCGGACGACGTGCGCGTGGGGGATCGGATCACGATCTTCCCCGACGGTTCGGACGCGCCGGTCCAGGCGTTCGTGTACGAGAAGGCGACCGTGGCCGACCCCGCGACGCGCACGTTCCGGGTCTCGATCATGGCGCGGAACGGGCGTCGACGCGCCGGCCTTCCGCTCGGGGATCCCCGGCTCGCGCTGCCGGCGATCCCCCAGTGCATGTTCCTGACCGCGCGCGACGCCGACGACCTCGAGACCGGGCCGTGGGGCGTCGAGGCGAACCGCGCCCTCCGCCGCGACGGCGAGGGCTGGTTCGTCTGGGGGAGCGACGAGGCGCCGGACGGCGGGGACCTCGATCCCGACGACCCGGTCGTCACGCTGCGGCGGTACCGCGTCGAGCCGACCGACGAGGTGATCGACGTCCAGGGGCTCTACTCCTTCCGCATCCTCGCCGACGTCGGCGCGCTCAGCCGGGACACGCTCATCGCGCTCGACGTGCCCGACGACTTCGAGGAGGGCGGCCGGGTGCTGGTCGCCCGCGAGGAGTGGAGGCTCCGTCCGGGGCAGATCGTCCCGGTGGTCCTCGACGCCGAGCCCCCGCCGGCCGGGCTCTACGTGCCGATGTCGGCCGTCCTCCCGACCGTCGACGGGGAGGGGGTCGTGTTCGTGGTCGAGGACGAGAAGGCGAACCGCGTGCCGGTCCGGCTCTCCGGCACGGTCGGGGACCGCGTCCGCATCGAGCCGAAGGCGGCCGACGGTGGCGCCGCGCTCCTCCAGCCGGGCGCGCGGCTCGTCGTCGACTACCTCCACTTCCTGGTCGACGGGGAGCCGGTGCGCGTCGTGAAGACGCGCGAGGTCCGATCGTGAGCCTGGCCGGCTTCGCGGTCCGGTACCGCGTCATCGTCACCGCGGGCGTCGCGATCCTCATGCTGTGGGGCGCCCTGTCCTACGTGACGATGCCCCGCCGGGAGGACCCGGAGTACATCGTCCGCACCTGCCAGGTCCTCACGACCTGGCCGGGGACGCCGACGGAGGAGGTCGAGGAGCTGATCACCGCCCCGATCGAGGAGGAGGTGAACCAGCTCGACGGCATCCGCTGGGTCCGCTCGGAGACGACGGTCGGCCGCTCGGCGGTCTTCGTCGAGCTCGACCGGGCGACCGTGGGCGAGGACGTCGCCCAGATGTGGGACAAGGTCCGCTCCCGCGTGGACCGGGTCCAGATGCCCGAGCCGGGCATCGTGCCGCTGGTCATCGACGACTTCGGCGACACGAACATCATGCTCCTCGCGGTCTACCAGCGCCCGCTCCCGGGGGAGAAGGAGATCCGGCCCGAGGACCGGTACACCTCGCGCGAGCTGGAGATCTTCGCCGACCGGCTCGGCGACGACGTGAAGCTCGTCCCCGGCGTCGCGAAGGTCGACAAGGTCGGCGTCCGGAAGGAGGCGATCTACATCGAGACCGACCTCGGGAACTGGTCCCAGCTCTCGTTGACGACCTCGCAGCTGGAGGCGCTGGTCGCCCGGCGAAACGTCATCGCCCCGGGAGGGACGGTCGACACCGACGTCGGCCGGTTCTCGGTGAAGCCGACCGGCGAGCTCGACGCGGTGTCGGAGATCGAGCGGATCGCGGTCGGCGCGATCGGGCACGGCGACGCGCGCGCCCCGGTGAGCCTCGCCGACCTCGGCCTCCGCGTGGTGCGCGCCTACGAGGACCCGCCGAGCGACCTGGCCCGGTTCGGCGCCCCGGGCGTCTCCCGGGAGTGCGTGATCGTCGCCTTCACCATGAAGGCCGGCGCCAACATCGTCGAGGTCTGCGCCGGGGCGCGGGAGGTGATCCACCGGCTGACGGAGGTCGACCGGGTCCTCCCTCCCGACCTCGGCGTGACCCCCGTGACCGACCAGTCCGTGATGGTCGAGCGGAAGATCGGCGACTTCGTGTGGAACGTGGTCGGGGCGATCGCGATCGTCGTCGCCGTCGTCTTCCTGATGGTGGGGCTCCGCTCGGCGACGGTGATGGCGGCGAACATCCCGCTCGTGATCGTGGGGTCGATCGCGATCATCACCCTGTTCGGCGTCCAGCTCGAGCAGATCTCCCTCGCCGCCATGATCATCGCGCTCGGGATGCTGGTCGACAACGCGGTGCAGATCACCGACCAGACCCGGCGGCTGATGTCCGAGGGGCTCCCGCCGTTCGAGGCGGCGCGTCGGGGCGCGGACCAGCTCGCCTTCCCGATCCTGATCGCCACGGGGACCACGATCGCCGCGTTCTATCCGATGCTGATCGGGTTGAAGGGATCGACGAAGGAGTACGTCTACAGCCTGCCGGTCACCCTCACGGTGACGCTCGGGCTCTCCTACGTCCTCGCGATGACGTTCTGCGTGCTCCTGGCCGCGTGGCTCGTCAAGGTGCCGGACGATCCGAACGCCTCGCAGTCCCCGGTGGTGAAGCTGTTCGCCGGCGTCCTCCGCCTGGCGCGGCGGGGACGGCCGGCGCCGCCGAAGCCGGACGGGCCGGGCGGCTTCGCGGCCGTCTATGCCGGGATGGTCCGCATCTGCATCAAGGCGCGGTTCCCGGTGATCGCGGTCTCGATCGTCCTCCTGGTCGCCGCGACCCGGCTCCCGGTCCGGTCCGAGTTCTTCCCGAAGGACATCCGGGACCAGTTCACGATCGACGTCTGGCTGCCGGAGGGCGCGTCCCTGGAGCAGACCGACCGGGCGGCCCGCACCGTCGAGGACCTCCTGCGGACGCTCAGCCCGATCGTCGACGAGGACGGGCGAGAGGTCGAACGCCTCGACTCGATGGTCACCGTGGTCGGGAAGGGGTGCGCGCGGTGGTACCTCGGCCGGAACCCCGAGCCGCCCCGGACGAACTTCGCCGAGGTGGTCGTCCGGACGACCGAGGGCCGGTTCACGCCCGGCTTCGTCGAGGAGCTCACGCGGATCACGCTGGAGGGGGACCCCGAGCGGGGGATCGACCCGATCTCCGACGCGCGCGTGATCCCGCGGGAGCTCATGATGGGGCCCGTGGTCGACGCGCCGATCGGCATCCGGATCTACGGGCCGCGGCTGGGGGCCGGCTTCGCCGACCCCGTCGTGATGCGGGCGCAGGCCGCGGCGCTGAAGCAGCTCCTGCGGGACGCGCACGGCACGTGGGACGTCCACGACACCTGGGGATCGCCCGCGTACCAGCTCCGGGTCGAGGTCGACGAGGACCGCGCGAACCTCGCCGGCGTGACCAACCTCTCGATCGCCGAGACGCTGAACGCGTACTTCTCGGGATACCTCCTGACGACGTTCAAGGAGGCGGACCACGTCGTCCCGGTCTACCTCCGGCTGCCGCCCGACGAGCGCGGCTCGCTCGACGGTCTCTCCGCCGCGTTCGTGGAGGGCGCGAACGGCAAGGTCCCGCTCGACTCCGTCGCGTCCCTGGAGGCGCGCTACGACCCGGCGCGGATCGACCGCCGGTTCCTGCAGCGGGTGATCGAGGTCCGCGCCCGGAACGAGGGCGGGACGAGCGCCAACGACGTCGTGACCGCGCTCCTCGCCTCGCCGGGGTTCGCGGCCTGGGAGGCCGCGCTGCCGCC
>JBICIB010000899.1:0-6036 GCA_043101415.1 Planctomycetota bacterium JB042
CCGACGCGGAGGCCGGCGTCCCCGCGCCGGGGCCGGTCCGCATGGTCGCCACGGCGCTCGAGCGGGGGCGGTCGTTCGGGTGGACGGTCGCCGGCACCACGCCGTTCGCGCCGTACGGCGTCTTCCTCGCCGGCTCGCCCGGCTTCGCTCCGACGAGCGGCGCGCCGCTCCTGCTCGACCCGGTCGGGCTGTTCCCGCTCTTCGTCGGCGTCCTCGGGCCGAAGGCGCGGGCGACCCTCGCGGTCCCCGTTCCGCCGTGGCTCCCCGAAGGGCCGCCGACGCCGATCCTCCTGCAGGCCGCCACGACCGACCCGAGCGGCGCGGTCCTCCTCTCCGAGCGCGTCGATCGGCTGGCCCGGCCGGCGCGGCCCTGAGTTCCGGACCGGCGGCGGCTACGATGCCTCGCGGTCGGGCCCGAGGGCGGGTCGGCCGCGAGGAGATCGTCGCATGTCCGACCCCGCCGAGCGCTTCTCCCGTCGGAGGTCCCTGGAGCGGCGGCAGGCGGTGGAGCGGGAACGCTCCGCCGAGGAGTGGCGGGCCGGCGCGGTCTGGTTCGTCGGCCTCTGCTTCTCGTTCGTCGGCGGCGTCTCGCTCCTCGTGGGCGCCTACCTCCTGTTCGGCGGCGAGGCGGCGCGCGGAGCGATGGCGCTCCGCATCCTCCAGGGGGCGCTGCTGACGACGACCGGCGTCGCCCTCTGGCGCGAGCGGGAGTGGGGCCGTCGGCTCGCGATCGGTCTCCTCGCGCTCTACTTCGCGGCGAGTCTCGTGCGCTGGGTCCGCGACGGCTTCCCGGTCCCCGGCGGACTCACCGGCCAGGATCTGCCGTTCGGACTCTTGATCGACCTCCAGCTCCTCGTCGGCCTCGTCTACCTCTTCCATCCGGCGACGAGGGCGCGGTTCGCGGGGACCGCCGACGCGTGAGCCCGACCTCGGCTCGGGTCGGAGCGGCGGGTTCGGTCGCTGACGCTTGGGTGGTACGCTCGCACGTCCATGTCCGACGACGGCGACCAGCGCGGGAACCTCCTCATGCTCTCCGGCGACACCGTGCTCGCCACGGGGAAGCGGGGGGTGTTCCACGGCGTGCTGGAGGAGCTGGCGCGCCACTTCGACCGGATCGACGTGATCTCGCCGCGCCCCGACGGGCCGGTCACGACCCGCGACCTGTTCGAGAACGTCCGCCTCCACCCCGCGAGCGGGGGGCGGGCCGCGCAGGTCGGCCACATCCTCTCCACGGCGCGGGCGCTCCTCGCCGAGCGGCCGTACCGGATCGCCACGAGCCACGACTACGGCACCTTCTACAACGGGCGGGCCGCGGTCCGGCTGAAGAGGGAGTTCGGCCTGCCGTTCCTGTCGGAGATCCACCACGTCCCCGGGCACCCGCGGCCGGCGAGCTTCCGCGAGCGGATCGAGAAGCTCCTCTGCCGCATCTGGGTCCGGACCGCCGCGAAGGAGGCGGCGGCGATCCGGGTCGTCAACCGGGTCGAGGCGAAGGAGGTGCTCGCCTCGTTCGGGGTCCCGGACGACCGCATCCGGGTCATCCCGTCGCTCTACCTCGACCTCGAGGTCTTCCGCCCGCGCGACGTCGAGAAGACGTTCGACGTCGTCGTCGTCGGGCGGCTGGTCGCGAACAAGCGGTTCGACCTCGTGATCGACGCGCTCGGACGTCTGAAGAAGATGGGGCGGGAGGTGACCCTCCGGCTGGTCGGAACGGGCCCGCTCGAGGCCGACCTGCTCGCCGCGGCCGATCGCCACGGCGTGCGGGAGCAGGTGACGCACGAGCGGTTCCTCCCGACCGTCGACGACCTCGCGACGGCGTACGCCCGCGCCCGGATGCTCGTCTGCGCGTCGACGAGCGAGGGCGGGCCGCGGGTGACGTGCGAGGCGATGGCGTGCGGCACGCCGGTCGTGACGACGCCGGTCGGCATCATGACCGAGCTGGTCCGGGACGGCGAGAACGGCCTCTTCTTCCGCTGGGACGCCGCCGAGCTGGCGGAGCGGATCGAGGCGGTCCTCGACGACCCGGCGCGCGCGGCGGCGATGGGGACGGCGGGGCGGGAGGCGGTCCGGCCGTACGAGCGCGTCGCGATGATCCGGAACTACGCGGAGGAGCTCCGCCGGCTCGCCGCCGAGGCGCGCGCGTGAGGCTCCTCTTCCTCACCCAGTCGCTCGACCTCGACGACCCGATCCTCGGCTTCGCGCACGGCTGGATCGCGGCGCTCGCGCGGCACGTCGACCACGTCGTCGCGGCCCCGCTCCGGGCCGGCCGCGTCGACCTCCCGGAGAACGTCGAGGTCCGCTCGCTCGGGAAGGAGCGGGTCGACTCGACGCTGCAGAAGCTGAAGGGGTTCTCCCGCGTGGTCGGGGGCGCGTGCCGCCGCGGCGAGGTCGACGCGATCCTCGCCCACATGGTCCCGCGGTACGCGGTCTACGCGGCGCCGTTCGCGCTGCCGCGGCGGATCCCGCTCTTCCTCTGGTACACGCACAAGGGGGTCGACTGGTCGCTCCGGATGGCCGAGCCGCTGATCCGGCGGGCGTTCACGGCGAGCGAGCGGTCGTTCCGGCTGCCGAGCGAGAAGAAGGTGGTGACGGGGCACGGCATCGACACCGCCGCGTTCGCGCCGCCGACGCCCGACGACCCGCCGCCGACGCACGACGTCGCGGTGGTCGGGCGGATCGCGCCGGCGAAGGATCCGTTGGTCCTGATCGAGGCGCTCGGCCTCCTGAAGGAGCGAGGGATCCGTCCGCGGGTCGTCCTCGCCGGCGGGACGCTCCTCGACGCCCACGACGCGTACCGGCGCGAGGTCGAGGCGCGGGTCGAGGCGCTCGGGGTCGGCGACCAGCTCGACTTCCTCGGCCCGGTCCCGCACCACGCGATCCGATCGGTCTTTCTCGACGCGCCGCTCTTCGTGACCCCGTCACGGACCGGTAGCGTCGACAAGACGGTGCTCGAGGCGATGGCCTGCGGCCGGATCGTCGTGACGTGCAACGAGTCGTTCGAAGAGGTGCTCGGACCGCTCGCGGAGCGGCTGCTGTTCCCCGTCGGCGACGCGGAGGCGTTGGCGGCGCGGCTGCAGGAGCTCCTGGCGCTCGCGGCGGAGGAGCGAGAGGAACTGGCCCGCGGCTTGCGGGACATCGTCCGCAGGGACCATGATCTGGAGCGGCTCGCGGCGCGGCTGGCGCGCGAGATGCGAGAGGTCGTTCAGGGCGGGCGCGCGAGCGTCCGGGCGTAGTCGGCGCGGCAGGAGGAGCGGAACATCGACGAGGTCGGGAGCGATCGGCGGACGCGGTCCGTCGCCGGCGGGATGGACGTCGGCGAGGCGATCGCGCGGCGGCGGAGCGTGCGGCGCTTCGACCGCGAGCGCCCCGTGCCGCGGGAGCTCCTCCTGGAGGTGCTCGACGCGGGCCGGTGGGCGCCGTCGTCCTGCAACCTGCAGACCTGGGACTTCGTCGTGGTCGAGGACGACGCCACGCGCCGGGCGCTCGCCGAGGAGGTGAAGTCGGTCCTGATCGCGCCGGTCGCGGTGTTCGTGGTGTACGACCGCGAGCTCGCGAAGGAGGGGCTCGCGAACGTGCAGTCGGCCTCGGCGTCGATCCAGACGATGCTCCTGAAGGCGACGAGCGTCGGCCTCGCCTCGCTCTGGGTGAACGCGCTCGGCGACCGCGACCGGGTGCGCGAGCGGCTCGGCGTCCCCGACGACTTCGAGGTCCTCGCCCTCGTCTGCCTCGGCTACCCGCGCGACGACGCGCCGCCGCCCGCGCCGCAGCGGCGTCCGCTCGACGACGTGGTCCACTTCGACCGCTACCGCGGACGCGGCGGCCTGCCGAAGTCGCCCGACCCGAACGACTGGTCGCTCGAGGAGCTGGCGCTCTACTTCAAGCGGAAGCTGCAGAGCGGGACGCGGTACAACAAGCCGCGGGCGTCGTTCCACGACCCGGTGGAGCGGGCGGTCGAGCGGGCGCTCGCGCCGGCCCTCGGCGCGGACGGCGAGGGGAAGCGGCTGCTCGACGTCCTGTCGGGGACCGGGCTGCTGACCGAGCGGCTGCACCGGCGCTGGCCGAAGGCGGCGCTCGCGGTCGCGGAGGTCGGCGTCGACGCCTGGTTCTTCGCGAACCGCCGGGCGGGCGGCCGGGTCTCGTTCGTGCCGTTCCCGGCCGACCGCGCCGAGGCGATCCTCGAGGAGTGCGCGGCGGTCGACGAGGAGGTCGCCGTGGCGCGCGAGTCGGGCGGGCTGCCGGTCATGCCGAGGGTCCTCCCCCGGCCTCCGCTCGCCGAGGGGGCGTTCGACGCCGCGACGATCCTGTTCCGGCTGGAGGGGATCCCCCGCGCCGTCCGCGGCCCGCTCCTCGCCGCGGTGAGGGAGCGGCTGGTCCCCGGAGGCGTGCTGGCGGTGGCGTACACGAGCCGTCGGTCGTGGCACCGCCCCGCGTACGCGCTCCGGCGACGTCTCGGGCGGGACTCGGTCGAGACGTCCCCGGTGCCCGAACCGAACCTGATCGGGCCGTTCGAGCCGCTCGCGCCGGCCGAGGTGCGGGAGCTGCTGCGCGGCGCGGGATTCGTCCCGGTCGGCGAGGAACGGCTCGAGCCGCTGCCGGATCTCGACGTGATCCTCCCTCGGTTGGAACGGTCCGGCGGTCTGCTCCGTCTCATGGGGAAGGGGCTTCGACTGTCGAACGCCGTTTTGAAGCCGTTCTCGTCCCTGCTAAAACCGTTCGCCCGGACCCGTGTGGTATGGCTGAAGCGATCTTGAACCGCGTCGAATTCCTGAAGGGCATCTCCGAGTGGTTCGCGGGGCGCGAGTCCGCGGACGGGAGCACGGTCTGCCCGCGCCACAAGATCGAGCACACCGGGAAGACGGTCTATTCGGCCTCCCTCGACCTGGCGCTGCTGAAACAGACCGGCGACGACGTCTACAAGGAGCGGCTGCGGCGTCGGGTGCTCCGGACGCTGACGATGCTGCGGCAGGACCCGAACACCGGGAAGGCGGTCTTCTTCCCGGGCAGCCTCGACCACCGGAACGCCGCCTCCAACCTCATCGATTCGGGGGCGTGCTGCGACGTCCTGGCGGAGGTCCTGTTCGACGTGCCCGAGCTCTTCTCGGAGGAGGAGGCCGGCCGGGTCCGGGACGCGGTCGACGAGGTCTGCGGCGGCTACCTGATGGAGGCGGTCCTCGTGAAGGAGGTCCCCGCCCAGCGCCTCTGGGGGGCGACCGGGCTGGCGCGCGCGTCGGTGGTGCTCGACCGGCCGCGCTACGGCGAGCGGGCGCGGGAGGCGGTGCGGACCTGGATCGAGCAGTCGAACCCCGACGGTTCGATCCCGTACATGCCGACGCCGGAGAAGCACGGCGAGCACGTCGGGCTCTCCGACATCACGTCGTACTACCACTCGCGCCACATCGGGTTCACCGCCTACGTCTACCGCGTCCTCGACGAGGGGCTCGAGCCCGAGGTGTCGGACTACGTCCGCCGGGCGCTCGACTTCCTGGTGGCGCTGTTCGGCAAGGACGGGATCAAGCCGCTCTGCAACGAGGCGAAGCAGTGGTACTGGGAGTCGGACTACGAGGTGGCGAGCCACTCGTTCGACGTCCACGCGCTGATCGAGGGGGCGCGCCTGTTCGACGACCCGGGCTGCCGCTGGCTGGCGCGGCGCGCGTACGACCGCCTGGTCGAGAACATCGACTCGAAGGACCACGGCGTCCAGAGCCACCGGGGCGACGCCATCAACTTCCAGTGCCGCGACTTCTGGAACGGCCACGTGGCGTGGATCGCGCGGGTGATCGACGACCTCCCGGCCGACCCGGAGGAGCCGCCGCCGCGGGGGATCGAGACGTTCGAGGACGCCGGGATCGTCCGCGTCGAGCGGCCGGACTACGTCGCGGTGGTCCGCGGGAAGAAGCAGCCGATCAACATCTCGTTCGGCGGCGAGGCGGGGGGCGGGAGCCTGACGTACTTCGGCCGGCGCAAGGACGGCTGGAAGGACGCGGTGAACATCCCGAAGTGGACGTCGCTCGCGCCGGGGAACTACGTCGTCACCCCGGT
>JBICIB010000900.1:0-9396 GCA_043101415.1 Planctomycetota bacterium JB042
CACGGCCGTCTGCTCGACGAGAACCTCGATCGCATGGCCGGGCTCTTCTTCGAGCTCGGCAAGGCGTACTTCCTGTCCGGCAACGACTCGAAGATGCGCATCTACCTGCACAAGAAGGCGATCTCGATCGAGCGGGCCCGGGCCGAGGGGCGGCGACTCGTGAAGGAGACGTCCGAGCTGGCCGAACGGGCCGCCCCGTCGCGCGAGGCCCGGTCCTCGCTGAAGCGCGCCAACGACCTCCTCCGCGGGAAGCGGAAGCTGAAGGACCCGAAGCCGGCGCGGACGGCGCTCGACAACGCCCGCCGGTTCCTCGAGGAGTGTCTGATCCTGAAGTCGGACCACTCCGCGGCGCGGCTCTTCCTGGCGGGGTACTTCCTCCGGGTCGACCGCGTGGACGAGGCGATCGAGGAATACCACAAACTCCTCGGGCGGACGGACGTTTCGAAGCATCACCGGGCGCTGGCGCTCCAGGCGCTGGGGAACGCTCACGGGATCCGACGCGAGTACGAGAAGTCGGTCGAGTGCTACGAGGAGATCTTCCGTTCCGATCTGGCGGGGGACGACCCCCGGTTCTTCCACGTGCCGCTCGGGCTGGCGATGTTCCTCGCCAAGCTGGGGCGGTTCGACAAGGCGGTGGAGGCTTTCGGACGGGTCGTCGAGAACTACCCGGACAAGATCGGGGACGCCCGTGCCATCCTGTCACGAGCCGAGGTCTTCCGGGGCCTCCTGGCCGAGCGGCAGGCGTTCCGTTCCGAGTTGGTGACTCGTTACCCCATGCTCTTCGCGAGCTAACAACGATGTCGCGAAGGTCAGGAAACCATCTGATGTCTGGTCGGCACATGAGAACGAACGAACGCCTTCTCCCCACGGGGGCCGCTCTCCTGGCCGTGGCGTTGCTCTGGTCTCCTCCCGTCCAAGGGGGCGGAGGGCCGTACGACAACGACGCACCGTTCGGGATGCCGGAGAACAACCAGAGCGGCGACGAGCCGGTCCCGACCAGCTCCGTCGCCAGCAGCACTCCGATCGTCGCGGACGTCAGCGCCCGCCTCGCGTCGGCCGAGATCGCCGCCGTCGACGACGCGTCCGCCCGGCTCCGGATCATCGGCGCCTCGGTCGCCGCGATCGGGGACGCGACGGACGTCGAAGAGTTGGAAGACCAGGGGCTGGACCCGGCCGTCCTCAAGGTCGAGGACGGAGAGAAGGCGGTCCTCGAGTCGACCGAGTTCGGGACCGACGTGACTGGCGCCTTCCGCGTCCTCCCGGGCGCCGCGCATCTGGAACTCGCGCCCGGGACCGCGGGCGACCTGCACACGGCGTACGTCGTGCTCGGCCCCCCCGGCGCCATCGGCGATCTCGTCGCGGTCGAGCGGATCGTCCCGCTCCCGCTCTGGGGGACCGTCGGGGTCGATCTGCAGCAGATCGACGCCGCCGCCGAGCAGGTCGCCTCCCTGAGGGACCTCGGCGTGATGGTCGTCCTGACCAGCACCACGTTCGACCTGGTGACCGGCCAGACGTCGTTCTCGATCGACGCCAGCGCCCGGTGGGTGGTCGGCGAACTCGAGGAGGGAGCGCGGGTCAGCACCCACGGGCTCTGATCGTTCGCGACGCCGGGCACGCGCGACGCCGGCCCCCTCCGCGGGAGGGAGCCGGCGTCGTTCCGTTCGGGAGAGGTTCGCGCGGCGGCGCGACTCGCTAACATCCTCGGAGTGCACGACGATCCCATCCTCGACGGTCTGAACGAAGCCCAGCGCGACGCGGTCACGCACGAGGGGACTCCGCTCCTCGTCGTCGCCGGCGCCGGCAGCGGCAAGACCCGCGTGATCACGCGTCGCATCGCGTGGCGGATCCGCGCCGGCCTGCTGCCGTGGCGCACGCTGGCGATCACCTTCACGAACAAGGCGGCCGGCGAGATGCGCGAGCGCGTCGCGTCGCTCGTCGGCGACTCCCGGGTCTGGCTCTCGACGTTCCATGCTCTCGGCGCTCGTTTCCTCCGCATGGAGGCGGACGCGTTCGGCGTCGACCCGAACTTCACGATCTTCGACGCGCAGGACCAGGCGACGCTCCTGCGCGAGATCCTGAAGCAGCAGGGCCTCGGCGGGCGCGAGCACCGCCCGCGCGACTACGCGGCGGCGATCTCCTCGCTGAAGAACCTCGGCGAGCTCCCGCCCGAGGAGGAGACCGGCGATCGCGAGCTCGACGTCTACCGCGCGTACGAGCGGGCGCTCGAGGAGAGCCGGGCGCTCGACTTCGACGACCTCCTCTGCCGGACGGTCCGGGGGCTGGAGGCGGACGACGCCCTGCGGGAACGGCTGGCGGGCCGGTTCGACACCGTCCTGATCGACGAGTACCAGGACACGAACCGCATCCAGTACCGGCTGGTCCGGCTCCTCGTCGACGGCCACCGCGACGTCTGCGCGACGGGCGACCCCGACCAGTCGATCTACCGTTGGCGCGGCGCCGACGTCCGGAACATCCTCGACTTCGAGCGCGATTTCCCGGGGACCCGCGTGGTCAAGCTCGAGGAGAACTACCGCTCGACCAACGGCATCCTGAAGGCCGCCTCGGTCCTGATCGCGCACAACACCCAGCGGGTCGAGCGGGAGCTCTGGTCGCGGCTCGGCGACGGGGAACCGATCCGGATCGCCCCCGCGTCGACCGAGGGGGACGAGGCGCGGCAGGTCGTCCAGGGGATCGAACGGGCGATCGCGGACGGCTACGGACCGCACGAGATCGCGGTCTTCTACCGGACGAACGCCAGCTCGCGCGCGATCGAGCAGGCGCTCCGCGACCGGAACCTGCCGTACGTGATCGTCGGCGCGGTCGAGTTCTACGAGCGCCGCGAGGTGAAGGACCTCCTCGCGTACCTGCGGCTCCTCGTGAACCCGCGCGACGTCCTCGACCTGCAGCGGGTGGTGAACGTGCCGAGCCGCGGGATCGGGACGAAGTCGTTCGCGGCGCTCCGGTCCCACGCCGAGGCGACCGGGCGTCCGGTGCGCGACGTCGTGTTCGACGCGGACGCGATCCCCGGCCTCCGCCCGGCGGGGCGGCGCGCGATCCGCGGGTTCGCCGAGCTGCTCGACGACCTCCTCGCGATGCCGACCTCGCCGGTGCGGCCGATCCTCGAGCGCGTGATCGAGCGGATCGGGTACCGCCGCTACCTGCAGGACGCCGACGACCCGCTCACCGACGAGCGGCTGGAGAACGTCGACGAGCTGGTGCGGGCGCTCCACGAGTACGACCTCGCCACGCCCGACGGCTCCCTCGAGCGGTTCCTCGCGGAGACGGCGCTCGTCCGGAGCCGGGAGGCGGACGCGGACGACGAGCCGCGGATCACGCTGATGACGCTGCACGCGGCGAAGGGGCTCGAGTACCCGGTCGTCTTCGTGACGTCGCTCGAGGAGGGGATCCTGCCGCACTCGCGTTCGATGGACTCGGACGACGCGATCGAGGAGGAGCGGCGCCTTCTGTACGTCGGCATGACGCGGGCGCAACGAAGGCTCTCCCTCAGCTACGCCCGCTCGCGCGGCGGGTACGGCGGGTCGTTCGGCGGCGTGTCGATCCCGTCGCGGTTCCTGACCGAGCTGCCGGAAGCGCTGATCGAGGGGCGCCTCCCCGGGCGGCGGTCGCTCGAGGTCGTCGACGACTCGGCGTGGTTCGAGCCGGAGGCGTACGACGACGCCCCGCCGTTCGAGCCGGGCGACCGCGTGATCCACGACCGGTTCGGCGTCGGCCGCGTGGTCCGGCTCTCCGGGTTCGGCCCGACGGCGAAGGTGACGGTCGACTTCCTCGAGGTCGGGCAGAAGAAGCTGATCCTCGAGTACGCGGCGCTCCGGAAGGCGCTGGGCGGCGTCGAATGAGCGGCGGACTCGACCAGGACCTCGAAGAGCTGGCGGCGCGGGCGGCGGCGATCGTCCGCGAGCACGGCGCGAAGGGCGCGGACGGAGTGCGCGAGGTGCTCGAGCGGGCGCTCGAGACGGCGGGGACCGACGCGACGGCCGGCACGGCGGGGAGGGAGGCGGCCGCGGGCCCGGTCGACCGGTCGCGCTACGCCGAGATCATCGGCGAGAGCCCGGCGATGCTCGAGGTGTTCGCGCTCCTCGACAAGGTCGCGGCGTCGAACATCCCGGTCCTGATCCAGGGGGAGTCGGGGACCGGCAAGGAGCTGATCGCGTCGGCGATCCACCGGAACTCGCCCCGCTCGGCGAAGCCGTTCGTGACCGAGAACTGCGCGGCGATCCCGGAGACGCTCCAGGAGTCCGAGCTGTTCGGCTACAAGCGCGGGGCGTTCACCGGCGCCGACCGCGACCGCCCCGGCCTGTTCCGCGTCGCCGACGGCGGCACCCTCTTCCTGGACGAGGTCGGGGACATGAGCCTCGCCATGCAGAAGAAGCTGCTGCGCGCGCTCCAGGACGGGGAGATCCGCCCGGTCGGGGGGACGAAGTCGATCCACGTCGACGTCCGCGTCGTCTCCGCGTCGAACCGTCTCCTCCCCGATCTGGTGGCGAAGAAGCAGTTCCGGGAGGACCTCTTCTATCGCCTGAACGGCGTGACCATCCGACTCCCTCCGCTCCGGGAGCGGGCCGAGGACGTCCCCGCGCTCGCCTCGTTCTTCCTCGCCCGCGTGGCGAAGGAGATGGGGCGGGAGGCGCCCGGACTCGCCGCCGACGCGCGGGCGGCGTTGAAGCGGTACGCCTGGCCCGGCAACATCCGCGAGCTGGAGAACGAGGTGCGGCGCTGCCTCGCGCTCCTCGGCGGGGACGCGACGATCACCGCCGCGCACCTGTCGGACGAGGTCCGCTCGGGCGGCGCCTGAGGGGAGGTCGGGCTCCCTCCGGACGGGGGCCGCGACGTTGCCTCCCCCGTCCGGATCGTCTTCAATGGTCCGTCCCGTCCGCGCCGCCTCTCCGCCCAGGGAGCCGCATGTTCGCCCTCATCGTCCACGATCCCGAGAAGGGCGTGAGCCGTCAGCTCGCGCTCCGCGCCGAGCGCGTCACCATCGGCTCCGCCGCCGGTCAGAGCCTCGTCCTCCGCCGCCCGGGCGTCGCCGGGGCGCACTGCGCCCTCGAGCCGATCGAGGGCGGGTTCAAGCTGGTCGATCAGGAGACCGAGCACGGGACCCTGGTCAACGGCTCGTACATCGCGCAGAAGCGGCTCGAGCCGGGGGACCGGATCGAGCTCGGAGGCTGCGTGCTCGTGTTCGAGCGGCTGGCGCGGCGCCGCTCCGGCCCCGGGCCGACTCCGGCCGGCGCCCGGGCGACCTCCGCCGGCGCGACGAGGCCCGCGCCCGCCGCCGCGCCCGCGGAGGCGTCGGTCGCGGCCACCGCCTCGGGGTCGCCCGCGGAGGCCGAGCGGCCTCCGCGCTCCCGCCGTCGGGGGAGCGGCGGCGGCCTGGTGAAGACCGCGCTCTACACGGTCGCGTCGGTCGCGGTGATCGCGGGGTTGTCGTCCGTCCTGCCGATGTTCGGTCCGGACGCCGGGGCCAAGGAGATCGTCGACGACAAGCTCGCGCTCGCGCGGCTCCGGATCGAGGCGGGGGAGTACGAGGCGGCCACGAAGCTGTTCCGGGACGTCGAGCGGACCGAGGACGGGAAGTACGCGCCCCGGGTCGAGCCCGAGCGGGCCGAACTCGAGCGGCGCCTCCTCGAGCGGAGCCAGCTCGGCGACGCGCTGCAGGAGGTCCGTACGTCGGTCGGCGCGCCGCTCGACGAACGGCTGCGGAGGGCGAAGCGCCTGCGCGACGAGGCGTCCGCGTACCCGACCCTCGAGGGCGGGGCGATCCTGCTGGTCGCCGAGCTCGAGGCCGAGCGTCGCCGGCGCACCCAGGGGATCGAGACCCCGGTCGACGAGCTGACCCGGATGAGCGACACGTTCCTCGAGGCGAAGAACTTCGCGGGAGCGGTCGGCGTCTGGGCGGCGCTCGGCGAGAGCGATCTCGCGACCGACGCCGAGGTGCTCGCGGCGGCGACCGCCGAGGTCGAGGCCGCGGCCGCGGCGGAGGCGGACCGGCTGCTCGAGCGCGCGGGCGAGATCGCGGAGCGGGAGGACTGGCTCGGCGCGCTGATCGTCCTCGGCGACTCGGAGCTCAGCTCGTTCCGCGGGACCGAGGCGTTCGGACGGCTCGACCGGAAGGCGATGGAGTACGAGGCGCGCCTCGGCCCGCGGGACCGGCGGCCCCCGCTCCCGGGGCGCGGAGAGGTCGCGTCCGGCCCCGAGCGGCCCGCGCCGGGGCGGACCGCCGCCGAGACGCCGTCGCGTCCGGCGCCCGAGCGTCCGGCCGAGCCGTCGCGACCGTCCGCCGACGTCGGCTCCGGCGAGGTCGGGGACGCCGTCGCGGTCGGCGACGCGCTCTTCTCGGGCGGCGACCTGCCGGGGGCGCTGTCGGCGTACGGCGCGGCGATGTCGTCGCGCCTCGGGTTCGCGGACCGCCAGGTCCTGACCCGCCGGATCGAGCGGGCGAACCGCGCGCAGTGGTTCCTCGACACGCTCCGGAACCAGGTCGAAGAGGACCCCGCGCGCGCCGGATCGCTGGCGGTGACGACCCGGACGGGGGACCGGAGCGGGAAGATCGTGGGGGTCGACGGCGGCGGGTTCACGCTCGCGGACGGGTCCTCGATCGCGCCGGGCGAGCTCTCCTCGACGTCGGTGCATGCCCTGGCGAAGCTCGCGAAGCTCACGTCGGAGGACCGGCTGAACTACGCGTACTTTTGCATGATCGACGGCGACGACTCGCGCGTCGACCAGCTCCTGCTGAAGGTGGCGGAGGACGCGGCCCTCAAGAACTCCGTCGACTCCGCGATCGCGTTCACGCGCGGCATGACCGACGTGCCGGAGTGGGGCTTCTTCCGCCACGAGGGGGAGTGGCTGACCTTCCGCGAGCGCGAGCTGGCGCGCAACCTCGAGGCGGTCCACGCGTCGGTCGCGAAGCTCGACAAGCGGGACGACGCCACGCACGCCGAAGGGCTGACCGAGCTGAAGGCGCTGGTGCCGGTCGCGCGCGAGGAGATCGTGAAGCTCCTGTACGAGCGGCGAAGGGCGACGCTCGCCGAGCTGGTCGAGCAGCCGGAGCTCGCCGCCGTCGACCGGATCTTCGAGAAGCGGAAGGAGCTCGACGCGCGGCGGGAGGCGGCGCTCGGGAAGATCTTCGATTCCGACTGGTACTTCTACCCGTACTCCCCGCCCGAGTGCCCGCCGGACAAGGCGACGCTCTACCCGAAGCGGCAGCAGGAGGTCGACGCGCTGGTCGACGAGGTGCGCGAGGTCTGGGGGAACGAGTTCCAGGAGCCGTCCGGAGGCGTGAACCTGTCGAAGCGGTTCGAGACCCTCCTCTCTCGGCTGCGGGCGGAGCAGCAGCTCCTCGTCGTCGCCGATCCGGACGACTTCCGGGAGGAGGAGCAGCTGGCGGTCTTCAAGCTCCTCCCCGCGGGGAGCAAGGTGACGATCCGGAACCTCGCCGTCGACGCCGACGAGCGGGTGCGCCTCGACCGGGACGTCCAGGTGCTCGCCCACAACGCGACCGCGAAGTCGATCGCGCTGGCGCAGGAGCGGGAGCAGGTCTGGATCACCAACTGCTACCGGCGGATGATGGGGCGGCAGGCGGTCGCCTGGAACGACAAGCTGATCAAGGCGGCGCGCGGCCATTCGGACTGGATGTCGCGATCGGGGAAGTTCAGCCACTTCAACGACGAGGACCCGGCGCTCCGTTCGCCCGGCGATCGGATCCGGGCGCAGGGGTACGTCGCCGGCGGCGCGGGCGAGAACATCGCGCGTTCCGGCGGGGCGCGGGCCGCGCACGACGCGTGGCTCCACTCGTCGGGACACCACCGGAACATCCTCTTCCCGTCCCACCGCGAGCTCGGGGTCGGGAACGTCGGCGCCTACTGGACGCAGAACTTCGCGGGCGGCGCGGAGTACAGTGGCAATCTCGTCGAGTTCGGAAACTGAGCCCGGCCGCGGATCGAGCGGCACCGGGCGGAGCGTGATCGAAGGAGCGGCATGGCCAGGCTGATCGTCATCCAGGGCGGACGGGAGAAGAGCTTCGACCTCATCGACGACGTCGTGTTCGTCGGCAGCGACGAGGGGTGCTCGATCCGGGTCGGGGGGGAGGGGGTCCAGCCCCGTCACGCCCAGATCCTGAAGGTCGACGGCGCCTGGCGCCTCGTCCACCTCGGGGCGGGGACCACGACGGTGAACGGCCAGCCGGCGGCCCAGCACGAGCTCTCGAACGGCGACGTCGTGAAGGTCGGCGCCGCGACGCTCACCTTCCGGGGCGGCGTCCGCCCGGCGGCCCCTGCGGCGCCCGCGGAGGAGGCGGCCCCCGCGCCGGCCGCTCCGGCGAGGCCGGGCGGCGGGACGACGCGGCGACGTCCGCGCCGCGGGGCGGCCCGCCGGCCGGGGAAGCAGGTGAGCGTCGACGCGAAGACCCGGAAGTCCGCCGGGCAGCGCGAGATCCTGACCCGCAAGAACGTCCGGAAGTCCGGGATGACCGGGCCGCAGACCGCCGCCATCGCGGCGGGGATCAGCCTCGTCGCGGTCGTCGCGATCTGGTTCCTCGTGAAGGGGATGCCGGCCGGCGGCCTCGGCGACACGATGGCTCGCGCCAAGACGCTGCGCGCCAACACCAAGCTCGCGGAGGCGATCGCCGAGCTCGAGAAGATCCCGGAGGGGGCCGCGAACTATCCGGCCGCCCAGCGGATGATCGACGAGATCAAGAAGCAGATGGCGCAGGCTCCGAAGACGGAGATGCTGCAGTGGGGCGTCACGGAGTACGAGAACAACATCAAGTACTTCGTCGAGACGAAGATCCTGAACCCGAAGTACGCGGACAGCCGGACGGGCCAGATCCGGGTCCTCGTCGCGCGGTGCCGGAACTTCCTCGAGCAGGCGCCCGGGCACCGCTTCGAGCCGGAGGTGAAGTCGCTCCTCGCGAAGTACGAACCGGAGATCGAGGGGAAGCCGGTCACCTGGATCGACACCTTCGTGATGGCGGACACCGAGCGCGGGCGCGCGTTCTACGGGCCGGCGCACGAGCTGGTCGCGGATTGGCTGGCGAAGAACCGGTCGACCGGCGACGAATACGAGGTCGGCCAGGCGGACCGCCTCCTGAAGAAGATCGAACGCGGCGCCAACCAGTGGTGGGACGACCAGCAGGAGCGGGCCCGCCAGAACGTCCGCGAGGGGAAGTACAACGACGCCTACTCGAAGTACATGACCGCGGTCCGCCGCTTCGAGGGGTGGCCGGAGAAGCTCGCGGAGGCGGAGAAGCACATCGCCGACCTGAAGGCGGGCGTCGGGACGCTGCTGACGGAGAACTGACGGGGGCTGGGGACTGGGGACTGAGAGGCTCGAGGCTCGAGGCTCGAGGCTTGAGGCTCGGGGGGCGAGGGGTCGATGAGAGGG
>JBICIB010000901.1:0-3436 GCA_043101415.1 Planctomycetota bacterium JB042
GCGCCTTGCGGCGGGTCTCGATCAGGTGGGTCGGCGGGGGCGCGTCGTCGCCGAGGAGCGCGCGCACGCCGGCGACCTCCTCGCGGACCTGCGCCAGCCGTTCGAACCGCGCGTCGCGGGCGGCCGCGCCGGTCGTGAGGTAGCGGTACGGCCCGGAGATCGCGACGACGATCAGGAGGAGGATCCAGACGGTTCTCATCGTCCTCCCTCCGGGATCGCGCCGCGGAACGCCAGCCGCACGGTCTCCGCGTACTCGTCCCGGCTCCCCTCGACCTCGGCGACCTCGATCGAGGCGAGGGAGCCGATCGACGCGAGCCGCTGGTGGAGGACCGTCCGCGCGCGGACGTCGAGGAGCGACGCCCGGACCTCGCCGCGGATCTCGGTCCCCTCGTCCGCGCGCGCGACGCGGAGGTCGAGCAGGCGGAGGTCGGAGTCTCCGAACTCGGCGATCTCCGGCCCGAAGAGGCGCACGATCGAGGAGAGGACCGTCGCCCGGGGGCGGCGGTCGTCGCAGTAGGCGCGGAGCCTCGCCTCGCGCGAGGTCGCCCGGTCGAGGCGGGCCAGGTTCTCCGCGTGCGCGCGGCGGCGCTCGGCGACCTCCGCGACCGTCGGTTCGACCTTCAGCGCGGCGACGGAATCGGCCTCGGCGACGTCGCTGCCGGCGGCGAACCAGGCGCAGAACGAGACGGCGATCGAGACCGCCGCCAGCCCCGGCAGCCGGCGCGCGGCGTCGCGGGCCTTGTTGCGAGGGAGGAGTTCGATGTGCGGGTCGGCGGCGCGCGCGGCGGCGATCGCGAGGCCGAGCGCGGAGCCCATGTTCACGAGCTGCTCGCGCACCTCCCCCTTCACCGCGTCGTCGATCACGAGCCGGTGCAGCGATCCGATGCTCTCGACCTTCGGGAAGTGGTTCTCGAACGCCCAGACGACCTCCGCCAGCGCCGCTCCCTCGCCGAACAGGCTGAGCGTCTCCGAGCGGAACCCGCCGTCGAAGAAGAACCGGGCCCCCTTCTCGATCTCGACCGCGATCGCCGCCACCAGCCGCTTCACCGCGTTCGCCCGCGCCGGCCCCTTGCCGACCGCGTCGAGCCCGATCACCCCGAGCGGCACGGTCCGGAAGGCGTGGCCGCGGTCGCGGAGGTAGACGATCTCGGTGGCGCGCAGGCCGATCGACACGATCGTCCGGTCCCCCTTCGCCGGGCGGTCGTAGCGCGTGAACAGCGCGATGGCGGCGGGGGACGGCACGAGGTTGTCGAACTCGAGGCCCGCCTCGGAGAGGTCCGACACGAACGCGTCGAGGTGGCTCCGCCGCGCGGCGTACAGGAGCGCCGGGATCTCGGTCGTGTCCGCCTTCTTCTTCAGGACGTGCGTCCGGACCACGTAGTCGTCGATCGAGCCGCGCAGCGAACGGTGCGTCTCGTACCTCGCGATCTCCGCGAGCCGCTCGTCGCCGACGTCCGGCACCATCACCAGCCGGTTGAACGTCGCCATGGACGGGAAGCCGACGTAGACGCGGTCGAGCGGCCCCGGCCCGCCCTCGGCGAGGAAGGTCCGGAGGGTGGCGTCGGCGCGGGGGTTCAGGCCCGCGCGCGGGCGCACGGCGCCGTCCTCCGCCCGGGCGTACGGACGGTAGTCGGCCCACGTCACGACGAGTCGCGCCCCGCGTCGCTCCAGCTTGACCGCCTTCAGCGCGCCGTCGGAGAGTTCGATGCCGAAGGCCGGATTGCCGAGCACGTCAGGCTCCTCCCGCCGCGCCGCCGGTGTTCCGGGCCAGCCGGTCGCGGAACGGGACGACCCCGCCCCGTTCCTCGACGAGCCGCGCGACCGTCTGGACGTCGCTCCAGACCTGCTTCTTCCCGGCCGGGTTCCGGAGGAGGTAGGCGGGGTGGAACGTCGGGATCAGGGGGATGCCGCGGAACGCGAACTTCCGGCCGCGCACGGCGGAGATGCCGCCGCGGATGTCGAGCAGCTTCCGCGTCGCCGGCAGGCCGAGGGTGCAGATCACCTTCGGCTCGACGATCTCGAGCTGCCGCTCGAGGAACGGGAAGCAGGAGGCGGTCTCGTCCGGCTCGGGGTCGCGGTTGCCGGGCGGCCGGCACTTGACGATGTTCGCGATGAACACGGTCTCGCGGGAGAACCCCATCGCCTCGACGATCTTCGTCAGCAGCTCGCCCGCCCGGCCGACGAACGGACGGCCCGACCGGTCCTCGTCGGCGCCCGGCCCCTCGCCGACGAACATCAGGTCGGCGTCGACGTTCCCCTCGCCGGGGACGGCGAGCGTCCGTCCGCGCGAGAGCTTGCAGAGGGTGCACCCCGCGACCTCGGCGTCGAGGGCGTCGAGCGCCGCGCGCTTCTCCGGCGAGCCGAGGCGCTCGGCCAGCGGCGCGACGCGCGGGCGGAACGCGGAGGCGCGGGCCGGCGCGGCGGGGGGAGAGGGCGTGCGGGCGGCCGGGGCCGGCGCGGGCGGCGTCCGGGGCGAGGGAGGCGCGGCGGCGGGCGGAGGGGGCGTCGCCGCGCGCGGGGCGGGCTCGGCCGACGTCGCCGGGCGGATCGGGTCGAGGCGACGGATCTCCTCGAGGCCGAAGCCGAGGTCGGTCTCGAGCCAGGCGAGCAGACTCCGCCTCACGGCCGTCGGATCCGTCACGGGCATGGCTCTCCCTGGAGCTCGTCGTCGCGGCCGCGACCCACGACGCGACAACGCACGAAGGTAGAAGGCGGGTGCTCCCCCGGCAACCGGATGCGCCGGTACCGCTCCGAAAGTCCCTCCGACGTCGTCCCGTCCGTCGACTCGACCAGGACGGTCGCCTCCGTCCCGATCCGGGACCGGTCGTCCTCCTCCCGCAGCCGCCGCTCCTCCCGCAGGAGGCGGGCGACGCGGGACCGGAGCGTCGGGGCGGGGACGCGCCCCTCGAGCCGCGCCGCCTCGGTCCCGGCCCGGGGCGAGAACGGGAAGACGTGGATCCGGGAGAGCCGGAGGCGTCGCGCCAGCGCGAGGGTCCGCTCGAACGCCTCCTCCGTCTCGCCGGGGAACCCGACGATCACGTCGGTGGTCAGCGCGAGGTCCTCGACCGCGGCCCGGACCGTCTCGATCCGGTCGGCGAACCGCGCGGCGGTGTACGGGCGCCGCATCGCGCGGAGGACGCCGTCGTCGCCGCTCTGCAGCGGGACGTGCAGGTGGGGGACGAGCCGTTCGGTGTCGGCGAGCGCGCGCGCGAGGTCGGCGTCGATCTCGGTGATCTCCAGCGAGGAGAGCCGGACCCGGAACGACCCGGGGAGCGCGGCGACGGCGCGGGCGAGGCCGAGGACCGAGTCGCCCGTGTCGCGGCCGTAGTGGCCGAGGTGGATCCCGCAGAGGACGAGCTCGCGGAAGCCGGCGTCGACGAGGCGGCGGGCCTCCTCGACGACCTCGCCGCGCGACCGGCTCCGCACCGGGCCCCGG
>JBICIB010000902.1:0-4614 GCA_043101415.1 Planctomycetota bacterium JB042
CGCGCCGCGCGAGCAGAACTCCTCGCGCCGGTCGGCGAGCTCGGCCGGCGACTCCTCCGCCTCCCGCGGAGCCATCCCGCCCGCCTCGCCGCTCCCGCAGCAGGCGACGACCGCGCGGGGAGAGTCGGGGAGGTCGGGGGTCTCCTCGAGGTTCGCCGCCAGCATCGCGTCGACCTCCGGGGTGTTCCCGGCCCCCGGGACGGCGCCGACCGACTCGGCGTACTCCGGCCCGCTCGCGAAGCGGAGCGCGGGGTTCGCCGCCTTCTCCGCCGCGATCGTGGTGAACGGGAGGTCGCGGTAGTCGTGACCCGGGAGGACGACCGTCTCGTCCGGGAGGGCGAGGAAGACGTCGCGCACCGACTCCCAGAGGACGGCGGGGTCCGACCCGAGGAAGTCGGCCCGCGCGAGACCGCCCACGAGGAGCGTGTCGCCCGCGATCGCCACCCCGTGGCCGATCAGCGCGATCGAGTCGTCGGTGTGGCCGGGCACCTCCGCCACGCGGAACTCGAGCGACCCGACCGCCACGGCGTCGTCCTTCTTCACGCGCTTCAGGTCGCGCCGGCACGCCGTCCGCGCCCCCATGTAGAGGGTCAGTCCGTCGTTCAGGAACGCGACCGAGTCCGAGAGGTGGTCGGCGTGGGTGTGCGTGTCGACGACGGCGACCGGCGTCAGGCCGAAGCGCGCGCAAACGTCGCGGATCGTCTCCTTGCGGCCGACCTTCGGATCGACGAGGAGCGCCTGGCGGGTCTCCGGACACCCGACGACGTACGACTGGCACCCGGTGTCCTGGACGATCTTGACGATCGGATGGTTCACGACGACCTCCCTGCTTCCGGCGCTCCGCCGAGCGCCTCCTCGAGCGAGGCGACCCGCCGCTCGAGCGCCTCGATCCGTTCGTTCAGCGCCGCGACCTCCGACGGAGCGGGCGGCGGGGACGGCGATCGGGACGGGGACGACGGCGCGCGCGCGGGGTCGCCCGCCCGCTCCGCCTCGACGATCGCCTCGAGCTTCCCCTCCGCGTGGCACGCGTGCGTGTACCGGACCCCGCGCGCCACCCCCTCCGGCGTCAGTCGGACCACCCACCGCGGCCGCGACGACGCGAGGCCGCGGAGCAGCTCGTGCAGCGCGTCGCGCGACTCGATCGGCTCCATCCGGCTCGCGCGCTGGCGGAGCTCCCCTTCGGCCTGCGCGCCGCGGAGGAGGAGCTCGCCGACGATCGCGAGCTGGGCCCGCCGGAGCTCGAACATCGTGCCGAGGTTCTGCCGCCAGCGGTCGACCCGCCCGCCCTCGCCGGGGTAGAAGTGCGACAGGAGTTCGCGCGCCTGCAGCCGCTCGAGCACCTCCTCGACCTGGTCCTCCTCGTAGTGCGTGACCGGATCGCGGTTGCTCTTCTGGTTGCACGCGGTGACGATCGCGCTGAGGCTCATCGGGTACTGCTGGGGGGTCGTCAGCCCCTTCTCGATCAGGACGCCGATCACGCGGCGCTCCTCGGCGTCGAGGACCAGGCGTTCGGGCGTCGGCTCGTCGGGAGCGGCGCCCTGGCTCGTCTCGTCGTGCATCGCGGGGAACTCCTCTCCCGACGATGGTATCGCCGCGCCGGGAATGCGCTATCGTCCGCCGGATGTTCGGTCGCCCCCAGATCCCCGAAGAGCACCGCCTCCCCGAGCTTCCGATCGGCGAGGTCCCGCGGCGCACGGCCGCCTACCTGCTCGACGTCTTCCTCTGCGCCCTCGTCCTGATGTCGGTGCAGGGGGCGGTCTTCGTCCTCGCGTTCGGCGGCGAGCGCGCCCCGTGGCTCGACACCGGCCCGCGCATCTGGGCGTTCGAGTGGGCGACCATTTCGCTTCCCGTCTGGCTCTACTTCACCTTCCTCGAGAGCGGCCGCCGCGGCGCGACGATCGGCAAGCGCCTCCTCCGCCTCCGGGTGTCGACCGCCGTCGGCGCGCCGATCTCGCGCGGCCGCGCGCTCGTCCGGACGATCCTGAAGCTCCTCCCCTGGGAGCTGACCCACGTCGCGATCCTCCTGCCGACCCCGCTCTACGACGCCGGCCCCGGCGAGACGACCCGCCCTCTGCTGATCGTCAGCACCGTGATGTTCGGGGCCTGGTTCGGCGCCGTCCTCCTGATGCCGAAGGCCCAGGGGGTCCACGATCTCCTCGCCGGGACGCTCGTGCTCGACGCGCGCGAGCCGTCGCCGGTCGACGACGAGGGGCGCGAGCCCGCCTGAGACGCGGCGCGGGGCGAGGCCGGCGACCGGCCCCGCCCCACGGCGTCCCTGCCCGACGTGTCGATCAGAGGTTCGAGGTCCCGATGGCGTTCTGACCGAAGCTGTTCTGGCCGAAGGTCGCGTCGAAGAGGTCGTGGTGCTTGCTCTTCTTCAGGACGTTCTGGTCGAGCGAGTTGCCGGCGGTCTCGAGGCGGACGCCGTTCAGCATCGCCTTCTTGACCTTGTTCGCGAAGAGGAAGCAGCCGCCGCCGCCTTCCGTGGTGAGGACGCCGTGGCCGAGCGGCTTCTTGATCGAGTTCCCCTGGATCGTCGAGTTGACCACGCCGGAGAGGAGGATCGCCGCGTCGGCCGACTTCTTGAACTTGTTCCCCTCGACGAGGCAGCCGCTCGTGTTGACGAGGCCGAGGTTCGAGTTCTTGAAGGAGTTGGCGCGGACCGTCGTGAAGGGCGACTGCTCGACCACCATCGAACCGGCGTTCTTCAGCGGGCAGTCCTCGATCAGGTTCGACGACCCGAAGACGACGTGGGCGGAGACCTCGGTCCCGGTGAACGCGGCGGCGATCCGGCTCTGGTGGCAGTTCGAGTAGCCGACGCCGAGGCCGAGGGAGAGGAAGTCGGAGTCGCGGACGTTCACCTTCTGGCTGTCGAACGCGCCGACGCCGGCGACGCCGTTCTGGAAGGTGCCGAACCGGACGTCGACGTCGTTCGAGGTGGTGACGATGAGCTGGTAGTCGTTCTGCTCGAAGTAGGTGATCTCCTTCACCGAGACCTTCGTCGAGGAGTCGACCCAGATCATCCGGACGAAGACGCCGTCGTCCCCCTTGATCGCGAGGTCGAACTTCCCCTGGACCATCACGCCCTCGTCGTACACGCCGTCGGCGATCCTGACCTTGTCGCCGGGGAGCGCCGCGTCGACGGCCGCTTGGATCGTCGGGAACTGGTCCGGCACGAGAAGATCGGCGGCGGCGGCGGAGGCGTTCAGGAGGGCGACGGTCGAGAGGGCGAGGAAGGCGTTCGGGCGGGTCATCGTGCGGTCTCCGGTCGGGGTTTCGGCGCCGGGCTCGTTCCCGGCACACCCCTCCCGACGGATCCCGCCCGGCGCGTCCGCCACCGGGCGTGGTTTTTTCATCGGACCCCTCCAGAACCAGCGGCAAGACGCCTCTGGACAATGGCTTGCGGCGCGGACACCGGCGCTTGCCCGCGGTGGTGTCAGACACCGGGTCGCGGGTCGACGAGGCGGAGGGTCCAGTCGCCGAGGAGGGACCAGAAGGAGGTCCGCTTCCGGCCGATGTCGCCGCCGACGCGGTCCCAGGTCGGCGCGGCCGCTTCGATCTCGAAGGGGGTCCGCCAGGCGTCGCCGACCGTCCCGCCGTCGCGGAGCGTCTCGCAGAACCCGGGCGGCTCGTCGTAGAACACCTTCGCGCGGCCGATCAGGGCGAGGCCGTCGGCGAGGAAGAGGGTCGCGGCGGCGCCGTTCGCGCGGCCGTACGCGGGGTCGTGCCAGGGGAGGCGCTCCGCCTCCGCCGGGGAGATCGCCTCGCATCCGGTGTGGAGGTAGATCGACGCGCCGCCCCCGGTCACCCCCTCGTCGTGGAAGCGCCGGAGCACCTTCGCGTCGAGCTTCCCCTTCTCGAGCATGCTCCCCCACCGGTCGCTGTGCGCGCGGATCGTCCGCAGCACGGCCGGACGGGCGAACCAGGCCCGCGCGTCGGCGAGCGTCGGCTTCCCCCGGACGTCGAGCGCGTCCGGATCGGCGCCGCGCCACGCGTCCGAGGCCCGGCGCACGACGCGGTATCCCGAGCGGAGGTCGTGCGCGAGCGAGGCGGGGCGGAAGGCGACGTCGAGCGCGCCGGTCCGGTAGGCGTGGTTCCGCGCGAAGAACCGGACGAGCAGCTCGAGCTCGTGCGCGAGGTCGTCGGCGACGCCGCCGGCGTCGACGCGCGACACCGCGATCTCCGGCCGCGCGATCGGGTTCGGGCGGAGCCGGTCGAGCGCCGAGCCCTCGGCGTCGCGGTCGTCGTCGCGCGGCACGACGTGGAGGGCCACGCCGGCGCCGTCGTCGCCGACCACCTCGCGGACGTCGACCTGCCCGTCGTGGACGTGGAAGAAGTCCTCGAACGTCACCGTCCCCCGCTCGAACGCCGCCGTCGTCCCGCCGCCGTCCGGGACGCCGCCCTCGAAGACCGCGAGCAGCGTCGGCAGCCGCTCCCGCCCCTCGACGTAGAGGGTCTCCCACCGGCCGTCGAGGTCGGCGAGGACGAGGTCGCAGGTGTGCGCGACCGCCTCCGGGACGGTCCGGAGGTACGGGACCGGCGCGTCGAACCGTCGCTCGTCCGGCGTCCCCTTCCGGAGCACGAGCGTCGTCCGCTTCCGCCAGTTCACGGTCC
>JBICIB010000903.1:0-5097 GCA_043101415.1 Planctomycetota bacterium JB042
CGCACGTCGAGCCCCTCCAGCGACTCGAGGCCGAGGTCGATCGCCAGCCGCTCGCGGACGACCTGGTCGTCGAGGAGCGGCGGCCCGAAACCGAGCCCGCCGTACAGATCGAGCAGCCCGGCGGAGAGGCGCGCCGCGCCGTGGACGACGACGTGCCCGGCGACCGCCGGCGCCTCGTCCGCGGCGGCGGGGCGCGCGGCGATCCCCGCGAGGACGATCGACAGGAGGCGTCGGGTCGGTCTCAAGATCGTGGGCGCCGAGTGTATCCCCGCGGGTGGCGCGTATCATCGCCCGGAATGAAGGAGCACCTGCGCGCGACCGCCCGCCGGCTCGGCCTCGAGCGGATCGGGTTCACGACCGGCGCCGCCCTCCGGGAGGACGGCGCGCGGCTCGCGGCGTGGGTCGACGCGGGACGACACGGCGCGATGCGGTACCTCGCCCGCGACCCGGCCCGGCGCGCCGACCCGACCGCCCTGCTGCCGTCCGCGCGCGGCGTGATCGTCGCCGCCGTCCCGTACCCCCCCGCCGAGGACCGCACGGTCGCCGCGTACGCCCGCCTCGCCGACTACCACCGCGCGATCGCCGAGCGGCTCGAGCGGCTCGGCGACGAGCTCGCCCGGCTCGCCCCGGGGACCGAGAGCGTCGTCTGCGTCGACACGAAGCCGCTCCTCGAGCGGGCGGCGGCCGCCGCCGCGGGCCTCGGGTGGGTCGGCAAGAGCACGATGCTCCTCGACGTCGAGCGCGGACCGTGGACGATGCTCGGCGCGCTCGTCACCTCGGCCGCGTTCGAGCCGGATCCGCCGGCGAAGGACCGGTGCGGGACGTGCACCGCCTGCCTCGACGCCTGCCCGACCGACGCCTTCACGTCCCCGTACGTCCTCGACGCGCGCCGCTGCCTGTCGTACTGGACCATCGAGCACCGCGGCCCGCACCCCGAGGAGATCCGCGAGGCGCAGGGGACGCGGGTCTTCGGGTGCGACGACTGCCTCACCGCCTGCCCGTTCGGACCGGCGCCGACCGACGAGGACGGAGCCCCGGTCCTCCCGGTCGCGGACGAGCTGAAGTCGCTGACCCCGCGGGAGACGATCCGAAGGCTGGAGGACGGGTTCAACCGGAACTTCAAGCGGTTCGCGATCTCCCGCGCCGGCAAGGCGGGGCTGCTTCGGAACGCGATCACCGCCCTCGCCCACGAGGGAGGCGACGGCGCGCTCGACCTCTGCCGGCGGTACGTCGGCCACGAGGACGAGGGGGTTCGCGTCCACGCGTCCTGGGCCGTCGCGCGGCTCGAGGCGATCGAGGCGGCCCGATGAGGAGAGACGCGCCGATCGCCCTCCTCTCCCTGCTCGCGGCGGCCGGCTGCGCTCCCGGCGACGATGCGCCGCGACGCCCGAACGTCCTCGTGATCGGGATCGACACGCTCCGCGCGGACGCCCTCGGGTGCGCCGGCGCGGAGGGGGACCCGTCGCCCCGGATCGACGCGCTCGCCGCGCGCGGGACGCTCTTCGGGGACGTCACCGCCGCCGCGCCGTGGACGCTCCCGTCGTTCGCCTCCCTCTTCACCGGCCTGTATCCCGAGGCGCACGGCGTCACCCTCGCGACCGACCGCCTCGCCGCGGGGCACGTCACGCTCGCCGAGACCCTGGCCGAGGCCGGATACGACACCGCCGCGTTCACCGGCGGCGGCCACGTCGGGACCCGAAACGGCCTCCAGGACGGCTTCGCCACCTACGACGACGAGTCGGCGACCCGGAAGTTCGACGACCGGGTCCCGCGCGCGCTCGACTGGCTGTCGCGCCGCGGCGACCGGCCGTGGTTCCTGTTCGTGCACGGGTACGACGTCCACTCGCCGTACGCGCCGCACGAGCGCCCGGCCCCGCCCTCCGGCTACACCCCCCCGGACGACGCGTTCGCCGACCGCGTCCTCGTCCGGCTCGAGGCGGGCGACCCGCTCGACGACGTCGACGCGGGGGAGGTGCAGGTCGCCGCGCTCACGATCGAACACCCTCGCCAACGTGACTTCCGACAGGCGGTCTTCCGGTGGAGCGCGACGCTCCGGCCGACGCTCGAGCGGCAGTGGCGCCGGTCGGACGACTTCGAGGCGGGGCTCGCCTGGGTCCGGGCGAACTACCAGGCGGAGGTGCGGGAGGCGGACCGCGCCCTCGCCCCGCTCCTCGACGCGCTCGAGGCGTCGGGCGCGCTCGACGACACCGTGGTGGTCGTCGTGTCGGACCACGGCGAGGCGTTCATGGAGCACGAACGGCTCGACCACACCCGGGTCGACGAGGAGGTCGCGCGCGTGCCGCTGATCCTGCGGCCGCCGGGCGGCCGCGACGACGCGTGGCCGGCGCGCGTCGACCGGGCGGTCCGGACGATCGACGTGCTGCCGACCGTGCTCGACCTCTGCGGGCTCGCCCCCACCGCTCCGGTGCAGGGGCGCAGCCTCCTGCCGCTCCTGCGCGGCGAGCCGTTCCCGGACGAGCCGGTCTGCTGCTTCCAGCACAACGTCGGCCGCGAGGAGCCGGAGATCTCGATCCGCCACCTCGGCTGGAAGCTGATCGTCGGCGGCGTGACGGAGCGACGGCGAGGGAAGGGCCGCCTCTTCCGCGTCGAGAACGACCCGGGCGAGACGCGGAACCTGATCGACCGTCGGGCGGAGCGGGCCGAGGACCTCGAGCGCCTCCTCCGCGCGATCCGCCGGCGGAGCGCGGCGGTCGCCGCGATGCACGATCCTCACGCCGCGCCGCTCGACGAGGCGGCCCGCCGCGAGCTCATCGAGCTCGGCTACCTCGGGCAGCTCGAGCCGTCGGGCGGAGACCGCGACGAGGTCGACCGGCTCGACGACGACGACGACGGCGCCGATGACGAACCGGCGGAGGACCGATGAAGAAGGCGCTCGCGCTCTTCGCCCTCGTCGTCGCCGCCGCGGCCGCCGTCTGGTGGGCGCGCTCCGGGCGGCGACCGCCGAACGTCGTCGTCCTCGCCGTCGACACGCTCCGCGCGGACGCCCTCGGCTGCTACGGCGCGCCGGGCGACCCGACGCCGCGACTCGACCGTCTGGCGGCGGGAGGGGTCGTCTTCGACGCGGCCGTCGCCGCGGCGCCGTGGACCCTCCCGTCGTTCGCGTCGCTCCTGACCGGCCTCTACCCCGGGGCCCACGGCGCGTTCGACGTCGACCGGCGGCTGGCCGACGACCGGTTCACGCTCGCCGAGGCGTTCGCCGAACGCGGGTACCGGACCGCGGCGTTCACCGCCGGCGGCTGGTTGAAGGAGTCGTTCGGGTTCGCGCAGGGGTTCGAGGTGTTCGACGAGGAGACGGAGACCGGGAAGTTCCGCGAGAAGATCGATCGGGCCGTCCGCTGGGCCGACGGGGACGACGACCGGCCGTGGTTCCTCTTCCTCCACGGGTACGACGTCCACTCGCCGTACGCGCCGGCGACCCGGCCGCCGCCGCCGGCGGGGTACGAGCCGCCGGGGGAGGCGCTGGCGGACACGCTGGTCGAACGCGTCGAGGGGAACCGTTCGACGACCGACCTGCCGGTCTCGGACGTCGCGACCGCCTACCTCACGGTCGAACCGTCGGGCGGGAGCGCGGCGCTCGCGCGCTTCCGGAAGGCGTACGCCGGATGGGAGGAACGGTTCGCGAAACCGGTCGAGGAGCTGTGGCGGCGGAGCGACGACTTCGAGGACGCACTCGCGTGGGTCGAGGCGAACTACGCCGCCGAGGTCCGCCAGCTCGACCGGGAGCTCGGCCCGCTCCTCGAGTTCCTCGACCGGGACGACGTGCGGCGCGACACCGTGGTCGTCCTCGTCTCCGACCACGGCGAGGGGTTCATGGAGCACGGGGTGTGCGACCACGAGCTGGTCGAGGAGGACGTCGTCCGCGTGCCGCTCGTCGTCCGCGCGCCCGGCGTCCGTCCGGGCCGGGTCGCCACGCCGGTCCGCGGCGTCGATCTCTTCCCGACGCTCTCCGCGCTGACGGGCGCGCCGCCGCCGCCGTTCGCGCAGGGACGCTCGCTCCTCCCGGCGCTCCTCGGCGAGGAGCTCGACCCGGAGCCCGCCTGCTCCTTCCAGCACGTCGCGCGCGCGGCGGGCGGCGTCGAGGCGTCGCTCCGGCTCGGGTCGTGGAAGCTGGTCGAGAGCCGGCGCGTCGACGGCGGCGCCGCCCTGTTCGACCTCGACTCGGCCGAGGGCGAAACGGCGGACCGGAAGGCCGACCATCCCGACCGGTTCGCCTGGATGCGGAAGGCGCTCGATCGGATCCGCGACCAGTCCGACCGGTTCCACCGGGTCCACGAGAGCGGCCCGGGCGCCCTCGACGCCGAGACGCTGGAGGAGCTGGTCGAGCTCGGCTACCTCGGCATCCTGCCGTCGAGGTCCGCCGACGAGGACGGGGCGGGCGGGTGAATCGCGTCGTCCGCGCCCTCCCGTACGCGTTGGCGCTGGTCGCGGTCGTCGCCGTCGACGCCGACCTCCGCGGCCCGCTCGCCGCGCCCGCGGACGCCTGGATCGCCGGCCATCCGGAAGAGGCAGGGCGGCGCCTGCTCGACGTGCCGCCGGACGAGCGGCCGGGGATCCGTCTTCCGTCCCCCTCGGATCGGGAGGGCGCGACGCCGTTCGACCCGGCCGAACGCCGACGGCTCGACCGGTTCCTCCTCGAGGCGCTGCGGGACGACGACGCCCGGCTCCTCTACTCTGCCGCCTGGTGGTTCGACCGCGGGCGGCGCGACGACGCCCTCGCCGCGCTGCGCCTCCTCGAGGAACGCCGCGCGACCCACGCGGTCCGGCGCCTCCGCGAGACCTGGGAGCAGCGATGACCGACGACGAGTGGGACGACGAAGGACCGACCACCGAGACCTGCCGGCACTGCCGGGAGGAGGTGTACGAGGACGCGCCGCAGTGCCCGGGGTGCGGCGCCTACGACTTCGCCTCGCGCGGCGGGACGGACGGCCCCCTCTTCAAGGTCCTCCTCTTCCTCGCCGTCGTCGTCGCGCTCACCTTCGCGTTCGGCGGCCTCGGTCGCCTCCTCCGCTAGGAGCGCCGCCGGGACCGCGGAACCCCTTCCGGCCGGGACGGTACCCGACCGAGCGCTCGCCCCGA
>JBICIB010000904.1:0-5335 GCA_043101415.1 Planctomycetota bacterium JB042
CCGGTGACCGGGTCGACCAGGGCGGGGGCGATCGCCGCCGCCGGTTCGAGGACGAAGCCCCGCTCGCGGAACCTCGGGTGGGGGAGGACGAGCGTCGCGGTCTCGCAGATCGTCGAACCGTGCAGCACGAGGTCGAGGTCGAGGGTCCGCGGGCCGTTCCGGACGGTCCGCTCGCGGCCGCGGGCCGCCTCGATCGACTGCAGTTCGGCGAGGAGCTGCTCCGGGGGGAGGGTCGTGTGCAGGAGGATCGCCGCGTTCAGGAACGGGCGCTGCTTCGGCCCGCCGACCGGCTCGGTCTCGACCGCGTCGGAGACCGCGAGGACCCGGGTCGTCGGCAGGCCGCGGAGCCGTTCGACCGCGAACGCGAGGTGGGCCTGCCGATCGCCGAGGTTCGATCCGGCGGCGACGAGCGCCGACACGGCGGGCGTCGCCTCCGCGTCCGGGTCCTCGTCGTCCGGCGGCGCGAAGATCCGCCGCCCCGCCGACCGCTCGACGAACGTCATGATCGGCCCCGCGAACGCGTAGCCGGCGAAGCAGACGAAGAACATCAGCTCGTGCCAGCCGACGACGACGAGGATCGCGAGGACGATCGCGACGAGATGGAGGAACGGCCGGCGCCCGCGCCCCCAGCGGCTGACGAGGTGGACGTACTCGACCTTCGACACCATCAGCATGCCGAGGACCGGCAGCATCCAGAGCCACCCCTTCACCAGCAGCAGCCGCGTCTCCGGCGCGACGTCGGCGAGCGGCGAGCCCTTCTCGAACATCAGGAACGCGGTCGACGCGATCACGCCCGCCGCGGCCGGCGACGGGAGTCCGAAGAACTTCTCGTGCGCCTCCTCCGACGTGTCGGTCTCGATCGTGAATCGAGCCAGGCGGAGCGTGGCGCAGATCGCGTAGATCGCCGAGACGAGGAGCGTCACCTTCGGCGCGTACGGCGCCCCGGCCGCGGTCGTCGTGTGGTCGAACACCGCCTTCACGAGGAACGCGGGCGCCACGCCGAACGTGATCAGGTCCGTCAGCGAGTCGAGCTGCGCCCCGAAGTCGGACGCCTGGTTCGTGATCCGCGCGATCTTCCCGTCGAGCGCGTCGAACACCATCGCGAGGAAGATCATCCACGCGGCGAACAGGACGTGCTCCCCGAACCGCGCCGGATCGAGCAACGCGTCCCCGACCTTGGCGATGGCGAGGAACCCGCAGAAGGTGTTCCCCAGGGTGCAGAGCGTGGGGAGGATCGCGACGGGCTGGAAGCGGAGGGTCATGGGGGGATGATAGCCGGAGGGGAGCAGGGGAGAGCAGGGGCGAGCAGGGGAGAGCAGGGGAGAGCACGGGAGAGCAGGGGAGAGGGCGCTGGCGCGGAGCGGGAACGGGGACGCCGGCTCTCGGGTCCGGGCCGTCGCCGAACCTACTCCGCGGTCCGGAGGAGGACCGTCGAGGCGCCGTTCACCTTCTCCCCGACCTTCACGGCCGGCTCCCAGCGGCCCTCCGGCTCGACGATCACCTCGGTGTAGGAGCCGAACTTGATCATCCCGATCCGCTCGCCCCGTTCGACGCGGTCGCCGACCTTGGCGGTGCAGACGATGCGGCGGGCGATCAGGCCGGCGACCTGGCGGATCAGGACGCGGCGGCCGTCGTCGAGGCGGAGGCCGATGGCGTTCGCCTCGTTCTCCTCGGAGATCCGCGGGTCGCGGGCGTCGAGGAACTTGCCGGGCCTGTAGTCGACCAGCTCGACCACGCCGGCGCCGGGGGCGCGGTTGACGTGGACGTTGAAGACGTTCAGGAAGACGCCGATCCGGAGGCCGCGCCCCTTCAGGTAGAGCGGCTCGTCGACCTCGAGGACGTTCACGACCTTGCCGTCCGCGGCGGAGACCAGGAGCCCCTCGCCCGAGGGGACGGCGCGCTCCGGGTCGCGGAAGAAATTGAGCGAGAAGAGCGCGATCAGCAGGAACGGCAGGCCCGCCCCCCAGTGGACGCCGAAGCCGAGCCCGAGCCCCAGGGCGAGGGGGACGAAGCCGAACGCGACGAGCTGTCCGCCGCCGAGCGGCGTGAGGGGGATGCGCACGGGCGCTCCGGATTCCCGGTGAAGAACGGGCGGCGGATGCTAGGTATGCTCGCTGCGGAATTCAAATGGAAGCCCTCGTCACCGACCTCGACCAGCTCGAGTGCGCCCTCGCTCCGACCGACGGCCGCCCCCTCGTCGTGCATCATTTCGCGACCTGGTGCGACCCGTGCGAGGAGGAGCTGCCGATCCTCGCCGACCTCCTGCGCGGCGCGGACGTGCGCCGCGTGGCCGTGACCTGGGACCTCTTCATGGTGCCGGTCGGCCCGGACGAGGCGGCGCGGGTCTGCTCCGCGTTCCTCGAGCGGCTCGGCGGCGGGTTCGACCTCCTCTGCGTCTACACCGGCGCTCCGGATGCGCTCTTCCGGTCGCAGGGGATCTCCGAGGGGACGGTGCCGTTCACCGACGTCCGGGACGGCGCCGGCCGCGTGGTCGAACGGTTCCCCATGCCGCTGTTCGAGGAGGACGATCGTCGGCGGTTCGCCGCGGCGGTCCGCTCCGCCGCCGCCGACCACGACGACGGAGGACGCGCGACGTGACCGAGGACCGACCGACCGGCTCGACCCGCAGGATCCGGCTGACGCGGCGGGTCCGGTTCGCCGCGAGCCACCGGCTCTTCAACCCGGAGTTCGACGACGAGACGAACGATCGCGTCTTCGGGCTGTGCAACAACCCGAACGGTCACGGCCACAACTACACGCTCGAGGTGACCGTCGAGGGGGACGTCGACCCGGAGACCGGGATGGTCGTCAACCTGAAGGACCTGAAGCGGATCCTCGCCGACCGCGTCGTGACGGACTGCGACCACCGCCACCTGAACCTCGACGTGCCGTGGCTCGAGGGGACGATCCCGACCGCCGAGAACCTCGCCGTGAAGTTCTGGGAGCGGCTCGCGACCGAGGTCGGGCCCGCGCGGCTCCATCGCGTCCGCGTGTTCGAATCGGACGACAACGTCGCCGAGTACCACGGCGAGTCGTCCGCCGGCTGACCGATGTCCGGCGCGGGCGACGAACGCCTCGCCGACGGTGCGCTCCGGGTCGACGTCGACGACCGCCCGTGCCCCTACCTCCCGGGCCGGATCGAACGGGACGAGACGTGGATCGTCCCGCACCTCGATCCCGCGGCGTACCGCGTCCTCCTCGACCGGAACTACCGCCGCTCGGGACACGTCGTGTACCGCCCCCGCTGCCCCTCCTGCACCGAGTGTCGTCAGATCCGGGTGCCGGTGCGCTCGTTCTCGCCGTCCCGATCGCAGCGGCGGACCCTCCGCCGGAACGCGGACCTCGTCAGCGTGCTCGCCCCGCCGAGCCTGTCCGACGAGAAGGTCGACCTGTACGGGCGCTACGTCCGCGCGCGCCACCCGGGGAGCGGGCAGGGGGACGACGCGGCGACGCTCGAGGAGTTCCTCCACCGCGGCTGTCTCCCCGGCCTGGAGATCGAGTCGCGCGACCCGGGAGGGAGATTGCTCTGCGTCTCGCACGTCGACCCGGTCGGCGACGCCTGGTCGAGCGTCTACTGCTACTTCGACCCGTCGCTGCCGCGGCGCTCGCTGGGGACCTGGTCGGTCCTCTCCGAGCTGCGGGCCTGCCGCGCGCTCGGCGTCGAGTGGTACTACCTCGGCTACTTCGTCGAAGGGGCCCGGACGATGTCGTACAAGGCGCGGTTCCTGCCGTGCGAGGTCCGGGTCGGCGGCGCGTGGGTGCGGAGGGATTCGCTCAATCGCGGAGGGGGGGCGAGTCGATGAGACGTCTCGATGCAGTCGATCCTCCGCTTCACCCGGTTCGCCGTCGGGCTCGCGCTCGCGGGGCTGTTCGTGTTCTCGCAGCGCTCGGACTCCGGCGCGCCGCGGGGCGGGAGCGCCCAGGACGCGCGGGCGACCGCGCTCGTGGTGGTGCGCGCGCTCGAGAGGCTGCACGAGGACTGCGGGGCGGCCCGCCTCGCCAAGCGGCTCCCCGCGGACCTCGCCGCGTTGACCGGGGACGGGACCGCACCGTTGCGCGGGCCGTCGCCGACCGACGGGTGGCACCGGCTGCTGCGCGGGAACGCGTTCGCCCTCGAGGGGTGGAGCGGCCCGTACCTCGACGCGTTCCCCGCCGATCCGTGGGGGCACGCCTTCGTCGTCACCACCGCCGGTTTCACCGACCGCCGGAAGCGGGTCTGGGTCCTCTCCGCCGGACCGAACGGCCGGCTCGAGACGACCGCCCGCGACACGAACCCGCACGGCGACGACGTGGGGCTGGTCGCGAGCTGGTGATCAGCGCCGCGGCGGGTGCTCCCGCCTTCGCCGCCGCACCGGCCGGACCTCGACGCGCGACTGGAGCGCGCGCGGCGGCGCGGTCGCGACCCGGAGGATCGCGTCGGCGACGTCGTCCGGGTCGAGCATCCACGAACCGTCGCCGTCGGGTTCGAAGAGGGAGGTCCGCGTCGAGCCGGGGAGGATCGACGCCACGCGGATCCCGCCCTCCCGCGCCTCTTCCCGGAGGGCGTCGGTCAGCGCGAGCAGCGCCGCCTTCGACGCCGCGTACACCCCGAGGCCGGGCTGCGCCACGGTCGGCGCGAGCGACGCGACGTTCACGATCGTCGCCCCGTCGCGCCCGGCGAGGAGCGGGAGCGCCCCGCGCATCAGGAGGAACGGGCCGAGCACGTTCGTGTCGAAGACGTGCCGGAAGTCGTCGGTCCCGAACGACGCGATCGGCCCGGGGACCATCACGCCGGCGTTGTTCACGAGGACGTCGAGGCCGCCGAACCGCTCCGCGACCTCCTCGAGGAGCCGCGCGACCTCCGCCTCGCTCCGCACGTCCGCGGCGTGCGCCACGGCCGCCTCGCCGCACTCTCCGGCGAGCGCCTCGAGCGCGTCGCCATCGCGCGCCACGAGGACGACGCGCGCCCCGTCCCGCGCGGCGCGGACGGCGACGGCGCGCCCGATCCCGCGAGAGGCGCCGGTGACGAGGAGGACGCGGCCGGTGAGATCCATGACGCCAATCTACCGATCTCGGCGCCCCCCGCGCCGCTACCGACCGGCGGTCGCGTCGAGTTCGAGGGTGCGACCGCTCGGCAGGGGGAAGGAGCCGAGGGGGGCCGCGCCGCCGTCGGCGCCGACGGTCGCGGACGCCGCGCCGACCAGGAACCGCGGCTGGTGGACGACGGCGACGTCGTCCGATCCGTTGTCGAACGGTCGGCGGCCGCCGTCGCGGAGGTGCGTGGAGAGGGTGACGCGGTCGGCGTCGCCCCGCGGGACGAGGTGGGCGACGAGGCCGGACGTCCCCGCGAGGACCC
>JBICIB010000905.1:0-3543 GCA_043101415.1 Planctomycetota bacterium JB042
GCCGACGAGACGGGCGCCGCGATGGCGTGCCTGATCGGGAAGGACGACGCGGTCTGGTCGACCGGCCCCGCGACCCGCCTCGAGGAGGTCGGCCCGCGACTCCGAGACGTCTTCCAGCGCGCGGCGCGCGGCATGGAGCTCGGCAGCCCCTCCAGCCTCATCATCGAGGGGGAGCGCGGCGCCATGGTGATGGAGATGAAGGGCGCCGCCGCGATGTCGCTGGTCGTCGGCGAGCGCTCGGACGCGGCGGACGCGGCGATCGGCGCGCGCGACGCCGTGGAGAGGCTGGTGAGGAACTCATGAGGGAGGTCATCTCGGAGCTGAAGGACCGCGTCGGAGTGCGCGGCGCGCTCGTGCTGACGCCCGACGGCGTCGTCATCGCCGCCGACCTCTGCGACGGCCTCGACGCGAACTCCGTGGCCGCGCTCGCGAGCGCCTCGGTCGGCCTCGCGCTGCGCGCGGCGACGACGCTCGACCTCGGCGCGCCGCGGCGGGTCACGCTCACGGCCCGCTTCGGCCGGCTCGTGTTCGTCCCGTTCGAGGAGTTCGTCCTCGCCGTCGTGATCGAGCCCGGCCTCGACCTCGACCTCACGCTGTTGGAGATCGCGGGCCCGGCGCGGCGCCTGCGCAACCTGTCGAAGCTCGACTCCCCGACCTGAATCGTCACCGGCGGGCTCGGCGCCCCGCGTCGGAATAGGAAGGAACACCGATGGTCCAGATCAACTTCGCTCGCAAGGAGATCAACTGCAAGCTCGTGTACTACGGCCCGGGGTTGTCGGGGAAGACGACCAACCTCGAGATGGTGCACGAGAAGACGCCCGGCAACTCGAAGGGCGAGCTGACCTCGATCTCGACCGACGGCGACCGGACGCTCTTCTTCGACTTCATGCCGCTCGACCTCGGCGAGATCGCGGGCATGAAGACGAAGTTCCACCTCTACACCGTCCCGGGCCAGGTCTACTACAACTCGACCCGCAAGCTCGTCCTCCTCGGCTCCGACGGGGTGATCTTCGTCGCGGACTCGACGCCCGGGAAGATGGACGACAACAAGGAGTCGCTCGAGAACCTGCGCGAGAACCTCCTCGAAGCCGGGAAGGACCTCGCCAAGTTCCCGCTCGTCATCCAGTGGAACAAGCGCGACATCGAGGGCGCCGTCCCGGTCGAGGAGCTCGAGAAGGAGCTGAACACGCTCGGCGCGCCCACGTTCGAGGCGGTCGCCTCGAAGGGGGAGGGGGTCTTCCAGACGCTGAAGGCCCTCTCGGCGCTCGTCCTGAAGAGCATCAACTCGACCAAGGGCGCCTCGCTCTCGTCGCGCAGCGCCGCGCCGCCGACCCCGGAGGTGTTGGAGCAGGCGAGCGACGAGAAGGCGGGCGACGCGCCGGACGCCGAGACGTCCCCGGCGGAGGAGGAGGTCCGGGCGACCATCCCCTCCAGCGAGGACCCGCCGCCGGCGACCGGCGGCTTCGTCCTCGAGCGGGGCGAGGTCGTGACCGGGGAGAAGGGCGGCGGCGCCGAGGGCGCCGCGCCGCCCCCGCCGCCCCCGCCGCAGTTCGACCGGCCGAAGGTCGCCAGCAACCCGCTGGAGGAGGTCGCGGCCGTCGCGCAGAAGAAGCCCGCGGCGTCGCCCCAGGCGGGGAGTCCTCCGCCGGTCGCGCCCGCTCGCCCGGCCGCGTCGCCGGCCGCGACCGCGGTCCGGGAGCGGAAGGCGATGGACGAGACCGACTCGCTCGCCGAGGCGATGAAGAAGAGCGCCCCTCCCCGGGAGGCGCGCTCGAGCGACGGGTTCAAGCGCGAGGTGCGCGTGATCGGCGGCCGCAAGGACGGCACGACCGCGCGCCCCTCGGGCAACAAGACGATGGTGGGTCTCGCGATCGGAGCCGTCGTCGCGGCGGCCGGCGCGGCGGTCTGGTTCCTGGTTCTGAGCTGAGCAGAGGGTCTGGAGATGACGACGGATTCCACACTGCGTCAAGGGCGCCTGGTCTTCTACGAGGAGCACATGGTCCTCGTGGACCGCATCCTGGCCGAGTTCCTGAAGAAGGCCGGAGCGCGCTCCGCGTACCTCATCGACAAGGACGGGCACCTGATCACGAAGTCCGCGGAGAGCGCGGAGATCGACCCCGACACGATCTCGGCCCTCGTCGCCGGCGCGTTCGCGGCGACGAAGGAGATGGCGCGCCTCCTCGGCGAGCAGGAGTTCTCGGCGCTCTTCCACCAGGGGGAGCGGGACAACATCCAGCTCTCCCTGATCGCCGACCGCGCGATCCTCACCGTGCTGTTCGACGACTCGACCACGCTCGGGATGGTGCGCCTCTACGTCTCCGAGGCGGTGCGCCGGCTGACCGAGGTGCTGGAACGGGCCGACGCCGAGGTCGCGGCGGGCGGCCCCCGCGACGAGGTCTCGCCGGAGTACGGGGACTCGGCCGCGAGCGCGCTCGACGAGCTGTTCGGCGGCGAGACCGCGGGCGAGGACGAGAAGAAGAGCTCGAAGAAGGACGGCTGACGGCCGCCCCGCGTGGCCGCCGGCCGGCGGCGGTCACGGCTCGAGTTCGTACGTCTCCTTCACCCACTCCTGCCAGACCTCGTCGAACCCGACGATCGAATGGCCGAAGTGGGTCCGGAACGAGTCGCGCAGCGGGACGTCCTGCTTCAGGTCCTGCACCAGCGCGGGGAGCTTGTCCGGGGCGGTCGTCATGATCCAGTCGACGATCGACCAAGCCTGCAGGTGGTCGTCCCGGCCCATCTGGTCGGCGCGCTTCCTCGAGAGCTGCGCGAACGGGATCGCCTCCCCCTTCAGGACGAGCTTCTTCGTCGGGGACGCCCACGCCTCGTCCGCCATGTCCTCCTCGGCGGACTCGATGTTGCACGAGTTCCCGGCCGAGCCGAAGTGGATCATCTCGGCGTAGTTCGCGAGCCCCTCCTCGAGCCACCCCGCGCGTTCCACGAGCCAGACCTTCATGAAGTAGACGCCGAGGTACTGGTGCGTCATGTGGTGGAGGACGTGGCGGTGGAACGCCTCGTCCGCCTTCTTGAAGACGCTCTTGTCCCGCCACGTCACGAAGATCGACGGGTCGCCGACCGCCCGGCCCGCGCGGTCGGTGTTGAGGTGCGCGTAGATCTGCGCCGCCTGCACCAGCGTCCGGAGGTCGTCGCACAGGATGAGCTGGTGCTTCTTCACCCGCGCGAGCTCGTCGTCGTAGTCCAGGATGTCCTGGAACCAGGCGTAGTGCGCCTCGAGCCGCTCCGCGTAGAGGTGGGCCGCCTCGTGCTGCTTCAGGGTGACCCGCCGCTCGAGCGAGACCTTCGGCAACCCGAACGCGAGCTGGAAGTGTTCGGTCTCGATGTGGACGAACGGCCGCCGCGGGCGGAGCGTCTCGTCGATCTCCCGCACGTTCGCGAGCCACGCGTCGACCTCGGCGGCGAGCGGGTCGAACTCGGCGCGCGCCTCGGCCGCCTTCGACGGCGCGAGGCAGCGTTCGCACGGGAGGAACGGGAGCCCCCGTCCCCGGGCGTCCGACTCGACCAGCTCCGAGCAGCGGAGGACCT
>JBICIB010000906.1:0-3133 GCA_043101415.1 Planctomycetota bacterium JB042
CCCGATGTACGACGTCCGCCGCCTCGTCCCCGTCCTGCTGCTCGCCGCCGTGATCACCGCGTCCGCGCCGGCCCAGGAGCGGGCGTTCGACGGGTGGGCGGCGATCGGGGACGAGGGGTACGAGTTCGACCCGGACAGCAGCGAGGTCGCGACCTTCTCGATCCAGGTCTCCGGCGAGGTCCGGTTCCGCTTCCACCGGGCGACCGGGGCGATGAAGGCGGGGGACTGGCGGTCCGCCGTCGAGCCGCTGCAGGAGGTGATCGACCTCTTCCCGAACCACCTCTTCCAGGTCGCGCCGACGCGATGGGTCGGCGCCGGCGAGTACGCGCGCCACCTCCTCCGGACCTTCCCGCCCGAGGGGCGCGACGTCTACGACGAGTGGGCGCAGCTCCGCGCCGCGCCGGCCCTGCGGGGGGCGATGCAGGACGGCGACGAGCGACGGCTCGAGAAGGTCGCCTGGCAGTGGGCGCTGACGCCGCAGGGACGCGAGGCGATGCGGGTCCTCGGCGACCTCGCGCAGGAGCGCGGGCAGCACGAGCTCGCGGCCCGCTGGTTCCGGCGGCGGCTCGCCTTCGAGGAGCCGGGGAGCGACGGGGCGGCGGCGCTCGCGCTCCGGGCCGCGGCGGCGCTCGCGTTCGCCGGCGCACGCGAGGACGGTCGATCGCTCCTCTCTCCCCACGACGGGACGCGGTCGCCGATCGCCGGCGAGCCGCGCGACGTCGGCGCCGCCTGGAGCGAGCTGCTCGCCTTCGCGCCGGAGAGCCAGCCGGACTGGCCGACGTTCGGCGGGGCGGGGCACCACGCGGCGCTGGTCGAGCGCGGCCCGGACGACCTCCGCCTCCAGGAGGGGTGGCGGACCAAGGCGTTCTCGCGACCCGGCTCCTCGCCGTTCCGGACGAGCCGCGGGGACCAGGACTTCCCGTTCCACCCCGTCCTCGCCGGAGGTTCGCTCTACCTCGCCGACGGCCTGTCGGTCCGCGCGTTCTCGCTCTTCTCCGAGGAGCCGCGGTGGCGGTACGAGGGGCCGCTCTTCGACCCGACGCTGCCGGACGACTACTACTTCTTCGAGGACTACACGAACGACCCGCAGCGCGGCCCGCTCGGTTCGCTCGCGCGGTCGCTCGCGCTCTCCGTGACCGTCGAGGGCGGCGTCGTCGTCGCGCCGCTGATGGACCTCCGGCCGCGGGGGCGGATGATCAGCTTCGACCGGAACGACATCACGATCGCGATCCCGAAGCGTTCCCTCCACGCGATCGACGCCGAGACCGGGACCGTCCGTTGGCGGCAGTCCCGGCCCGAGCTCCCGGCCGACGCGTTCGTGAACCGGCTCTCGGTCTCCGCGCCGCCGGTCGTCGTCGACGACCGCGTGCTCGCGGTCGGGCACATCCTCGAGGGAGCGATCAACCTCTACGCCGCGTGCTTCTCCCTCGCCGATGGCGAGCTCCTCTGGAAGACGCCGATCGTCGTCGGCCAGCAGGAGCTGACGATGTTCAACAAGCCGTTCAAGGAGTTCACGATCCAGATGCCGGCCGAGCGCGACGGTTCGGTCTTCGTCTGCTCCAACCTCGGGCTGTTCGCCTGCCTCGACACGCTCTCCGGTCAGGCGCGGTGGGTGATGCAGTACGAGTCGATCCCGATCATGGGGGCGCTCCACTACAGCCAGCACCGGGAGCGCTCGACGACCTCCGCCAACGACGCCCCGGTCGTCGCCGACGGGGTCGCGATCTTCGCGCCGTTCGACTCGAACCACATCTACGCCGTCGACGTCGCGACCGGGAAGCGGCTCTGGCAGCAGAGCGCCAGCGCCGGCCGGAGCCAGCGGACGCGCTACTCCCACGTCCTCGGCGTCGACGACGGCGTCGCGATCCTGAGCGGCCGGTACGGCATCGGCTTCTTCGACGCCCGGACCGGCGCGCCGATCGGGCAGTACCCGTTCGGGACGATCAAGAACCCGTATCCGCGGGGCCGCGGCTGCCTCGGGGCCGGGACGGTCTACCAGCCGCTCTACGACCGGCTGCTCGTGCTCCGCTGGGGCAAGGGGCCGTTCGGCGTCGAGGTGACCGACGACGAATACCTCGAGTGGAGCGAGGATCACGCCGGCAACTTCGTCCGCGGCGGCGACGTCGACGTGGTCGCGTCGCGCCAGGAGGTGACGGTCTTCTTCGACGTCGACGCGCTCGCCGCCGAGGCCCGCCGTCGCGTCACCGAGGACGACGCCCGGATCTCCGACCTGGTCCTGCTGGGACAGCTCGAGAGCAAGCGGGGCGACCACGGGGCGGCGATCCGCTCGTTCGACCGGGCGCTGTCGCATCCGGACCTCGACGAGGAGCGCCGGCGGCGGATCCACGACGGGCTCCACCGCGCCCACCGCGAGCTCGCGCGCTTCGCCCGGAGCAACGACGATCCGGTCGCGTTGCGCGAACACCTCGAGGCGGAGGCGCGGTACGCTCCGGACGCGCACGCGTTCCTCCTCGTCGCCGAGCAGCTCCTCGACCTCGACGCCGGCGACGTCGAGCGACAGCTCGCCGTGCTCGACTGGATGGACGAACGGGCCGGCGACGTCGACTACCCGTTCCGCGACCACCCGCACCGCGGCCTGATCCGGACGTCCCTCTTCACCCTCGAGCGAAGGGCGGCGATCGCGTTCGAGCGGGAGGCGCCCGAGCGCGCGGTCGCCGCGTGGCAGGAGATGATCCGGCGGCATCCCGACCTGACGTTCGACGGCCGGCCCGCGCGCGCGTACGCGATCGACCGGATCGCCCGGACGATCGCGTCGCACGGCGCGGAGGTGTACGCGCCGTTCGAGCGCGAGGCGGCGGACCGGCACGCGGCCGCGGTCGCGTCCAAGGACCACGCGGCGCTGGCGGCGGTGATCGAGCGGTACCCGAACTCCGAACGGGTCGCGCGCTACCGGATCGACCTCGCCCGTCTCCAGCTCGAGGCGGGGCGGACGGCCGAGCTGTTCCGGACCGTCGGTCCGCTGTTGGAGGAGGACGTCGCGGCCGACCTGCGGGCGCAGGCGCTCGCGCTCCTCGCGAAGGGGGCCGAGGCGGCCGGGGAGACCCGGCTCGCGGGCGCGGTCTGGCGCCGGCTCGAAGCGCTCGGCGTCGACCTCCCGGCGAGCGGCGGCGAG
>JBICIB010000907.1:0-4006 GCA_043101415.1 Planctomycetota bacterium JB042
AGATCGCGGGGACGCTCGTGGCGAACGAGGTGGTCCTCGCAGGAGCGCTCGAGCTGGGCGGCTCGACGACGGTCGACAGCCAGCCGGCCCCCTTCCCGACGCTCCCCGGCACGACGTCCCACGGCCCCGGCTCGATGAACCCGCGGACCGGCTGGCTGTCGACCGTCGTCGAGCCGCCCAGCTCGAGCGCTCCTGCGAGGACCACCTCGTTCGCCACGAGCGTCCCCGCGATCTTCCCGCCCCCGCCGCCGCGGAACACGCCGCCGACCCGGACGACCCCCTCGATTCCCGCGGGGTGCACGCCGAGCAGGTCCCCGTCCCCGTCGAAGTCCATGAGGAAGACGAGCTCCGAGAGGTCGTCCCCGAAGACGACATCGAGGTCGCCGTCGCAGAGGAGCGAGGCCAACCCGGCGTCGACGCGCTCGTGGTGGTAGCCGCGCTCGATCGTCACCTTCGGGCACGACGTGAACGTCAGGCAGCCCGCGACGAAGACGTCGCGGAGGACGACCTCGACGCCGCCCGCGTCGAAGGTGTACGCGCCGGACGGGTGGGTCCCGCCGTACGGGTTCGCGTCGGGGCGGAACGCGACGCGCTCCAGCACGAACGCACCGTCCTCCGACGGGACGCCGACCAGCGGCGAGGAGAGCGCCGCGTACTCCGACAGCGAGACCGCCGGCGGCGCCAGGTCGTCCGGCACCATCTCGACCTGCCCGGACGGAACGGAGCCGTCGACGACGCTCCCCTCGGTGGTGACGAGGGCGCCGTAGAAGTCGAGGCTCCCGAGCACCTCGACGTCTCCGTTCGCGCGCAGGTACCCGCCGACCGCCGCGTCGGAGAACGTGAGCGTCGTCGCCGACACCACCCGGAAGGTGAGGGCCGGGTGCGCGACGGCGCGGAGGTCGGCCGTGACGGTCTGCGTCGCGTCGCCGATCGCGCCGATGCTGGTGACGCTCGCCATGTAGCTCCCGATCGGCGAGGCGTCGACGGTCACCGCCTCGTTCGGGTCGACCGGATCGGAGGCGACCGCGCCGGTCCACCCGGGCGCCGCGTCCAGCCGGTGCCGCGCGAGCTGGAGCCCTGAGAGCGCCACCCGCGACGCGTCCGCGGACCGGACGAGGTACCGGCTGGCGCGGGTGCGGAGGTCCGCCGTCAGGACGAGGTACATGCCCGCGATCGACGCCGCCGCCGAGGTGAGCAGCGCCAGGATCAGGATCGATCCGCGTTCGCGGGGGTGGGCACGGAGAGCCATGTCGTTCAGCCGATCAACGGATCACTCGGGCGAGGTTGTTCTCGACCGGCACGGACGTGTCGATCGTCGTCACCCCGTCCGCGGTCACGAGCATGATCGTCGCCTGGACGCAGGTCGGGATCAGCTCGATCCCCTCTCCCACCCCCGCGGCGTCGGTCGAGGACTTCTTCGCCAGGACGGAGAAGACGGTCTGGGAGGCGTCGAGGCTCCCCCCGATCGGGGAGTAGTTCCGCCCGCCGTCCGAGGACGAGAGGACCCCGGTCGTCGTCGACGCGGCCGCGGCGGCGATCGAGAGGACCCGGGTCTCCAGGGCGACCGCCCGGTCGGACGACTCCGGCTTGAGCTCGACGAAGTACCGCCCGCCCTGGTGGATCCTCCGCTCGGCCGGCAGGGCGATCGTGAGGTCGCTCAGCACCGCGGGCAGCCGGGCGTTCTCGACGACCACCTTGGCGACGACCTTGGTGCGGTCGGGGCGCAGCGGGGACTCCAGCGCCTCGAAGACGGTCACGACCAGGTTGCTCGTCCCGTTCCGGCGGACACGGAGGCGGATCGACTCGAGGTACCCGCTGTCGTCGGAGAGGCCGCTCGCCGTGAAGACGATCCCGATCGGCTGCGCGGGATGCACGACGAGGAGGCCGACGAGGAGGTCGACGGCGGTGAGCAGCGTCCGGATCGGGAGGAGGTCGGCCAGCCCGTATCCCGAGTTCAGCGTGAACGTGTCGAACGCCGCCGACTCCACGGTCGACTCGAGCAGCGAACCGTCGGCCGCGGCGACACGGGCCTTGGAGAGGCCGAGGGAGAAGATCACGCGCGCGGCGCTCGGGATCACGGACGACGTCCCGCCGGGGTCCGTCCGGGTCAGCGGACCGCTCGACCCGCCCCAGTTCCAGGTGACGGTCTGGCCGGACCGGGTCGTGATCTCGAGCGTGCCCGCGGACGGCACGACGACGTCCCTCGCGAACCGGACGTCGTCGTCCAGCCACTTCATCGCCCGGTCGACGTCGGAGATCCGGGCGTCCCCCGCGAGCTCCTGCTCGGCCATCTGGCGCGGGATCTCGACCACGGCGCCGAGGCCGACGACGAGGATGCCGGTGATGCCGATGACGAGGATGAACTCCATCATCGTGAACCCGGCGGACGGTCGCTTCGGTTCGCACGTCATGGTCGGACTCCTCCGATCGGACAGAGGGGGTTCGGCGTTCGCTTCATCGGTTCACCCGGGCGAGGTTGTTCACGATCGGCACGGAGGTGTCGATCGACTGCACCCCTTCTCCGGTCACGATCTGGATCGTCGCCTGGACGCAGGTCGGGATCTCGATCGTGTTCCCGCCCGACCCCACGCTCTCCGTGGCCGTCTTCCGGACGCGCACCGAGAACACGGTCTGGCTGGCCTCGAGCTGCCCGCCGAGCGGCGCGTAGGTGAGGCCGCCGCCGAGGGGTGAGAAGACGAACCCGCCGCCGTTCGGGGCGGCGGCGTCGGGGACGGAGAGGCCGAGCCCCTCCACCTCGACCGAGGTCTGGAGCGGCGGGGCGGCGAGCTCGAGGAAGTACGTCTTCCCCTGTTCGAGGCGTCCGTCGGCGGGGAACGGGATCGTGAAGTCGGACATGACGCCCGGCAGAGCCGCGTTCTCGACGTGCGTCCCGGTCACGAACTTCAGCCAGTTCGGCTGCGGCGGGGAACCGAACGCCTCGCAGACGTTCACGAGGAGGCCGCCCGATCCGATGCGCCGGAGCCGGAGCCTCACGGACTCGACGAAGCCGTCGTCGTCCTCCAGCCCGGTCGCCGTGAACACCACGCCGACCTTGTTCAGCAGCTTCACCGGCTTCGGCTGGACGAGGAGGTCGACCGGCGCGAGGGGGCTGCCGATCGGCAGGAGGTCGGCCAGGCCGTACCCCGGCTCCAACGTGAACGAGTCGAACCCCGCCGCCTCGACGTCGGTCTCGACCGCCGTGCCGGCGTCCCCCTCGACCTCGACCTCCGACATGCCGAGGCCGAAGGTCACGCGCGCCGTGCTCCCGATCAGCTCCGCCGTCCCTTCGGGCGCCGACCGCACCAGCGGGCCGCTCGCCCCTCCCCACGTGTACCTCACGACCTGACCGTCGCTGCGCGTGACGTGCAGCTCGCTCACGGACGGCGTGGCGACGTCCTTCGCGAACCGGACGTCGTCGTCCAGCCAGCGCACCGCGCGATCGACGTCGGAGATGCGGGCGTCTCCGGCGATCTCCTGCTCGGCGATCCGGCTCGGGATCTCGACCACCGCGCCGAGGCCGACGATCAGGATGCCGGTGATCGCGAGGACGACGACGAACTCGAGCATCGTGAAGCCGGCGGACGGTCGCGCGCGCGCGCTCGGCATCGACGGAGACTCCGGTGGGCGAGGGTGGGCGGTCGAATGGAGGATCATCGGTTCACCCGGGCGAGGTTGTTCGCGATCGGGAACGAGACGTCGAGCCGCCCCGGGGCGTCGTTCGACGGCAGCTCCAGCGACAGGAGGACCGACGTCGGGATCGACTCCACGGCGCCGGTCACCCCTCCGCCGAGCACCCGCTGGGTCACGGCGGTCACCGCGTGGACGACCTGCCCCGCCGCGGCCGACGCCGCGAGGGGGCGGAAGATCCCGCCGGCGGAGACGAGGACGCCGCCCAGGAGCCCCGGCACGGGGACGCCCAACGGGAGGGTCTCGACCTCGACCTCGACCGCTGCGCCGGGCCCCATGCTCGAGAGTTCGAGGAAGAGCGGGTCGCCCTCCCGGACCG
>JBICIB010000908.1:0-4500 GCA_043101415.1 Planctomycetota bacterium JB042
GTAACCGGGGGCGGCGCCGATCCTTCCGTGTCGATCGGGGCGTGCGGCACGGCCGAGGTTGAACCGGACCCGGCCTCCGGTTGAAATGCGGTTCCCGCCCCCACGCCGCACCGGCCGAACCGAATGAGGATCTCGTGACGACCGTCAGTCCGCCCCCGACCTCGGCCGGCATCCGCGCCCGGGTCGACGCGCTCCTCGAGCGTCTGCACGACACGCCCCGCTATCCGACCCAGGGGTGCGTGCTCCTCGTCGACCTCGAGCGGCAGGAGACCCGCCGCGGATATCTCCCGATCGAGATCGTCCGCCGCTTCCTCGGCGGCCGCGGCTCGAACATGGTCCTCCTCTACAGCCTGCTCGACGAGTCGCTCGACCCGCTCCACCCGGACGTCCCGTTGATCTTCGGCACCGGCATCCTGACCGGCTTCGTCCCGTCGGCGGCGCGCGGCAACGTCACGTCGTGGGCGCCCGACTCGGGCGTGCTGATGGACGCGAACTGCGGCGACTTCGTCCCCGGCTTCATGAAGATGCACGGGTACGACCACATCGTGCTGTACGGCCGGGCGAAGGGATGGTCGCTCCTCCACATCGACCACGAGCACGTCGGCTTCGTCGACGCGTCGCCGTACGTCGGGCTCGACAACATCGACCTCCGGCCGAAGGTCGCCGAGGACTTCGGCGTCCGCGAGGGCGCGACGATGGCGATGGCGTCGATCACGACCGCCGGCGAGAACCTCGTGAACTGCGCCGGCATCATGGGCGGTCCGAAGGCGATCTACGCCCGCGGCGGCCCCGGCGCGAAGATGGGCTCGCTCCGGCTGAAGGCGCTCCTCCTGACCGGCAGCGCCAAGGAGCCGCCGACGCACGAGCCGTTCAAGAAGTTCAACGGCCCGATCGCGAAGAAGGTCCTCGGCACGAGCGTGGTGAAGAACGCGCTGAAGACGGTCGGGACCCCGTTCCTCTACAAGCCGAGCCGCGTGCTCGGGGCGATGGGGACGAAGAACAACCAGGTGACGACCTGGACCGAGGAGCTCGACGCCGACAACATCGACCCGTACCGCCCCGGGATGGCCGGCTGCTTCAAGTGCCCGGTCAACTGCCGGCCGCTGAACGACATGACGCCGGAAGGGAAGGGGTACCACGGCGCCGGCGCGATGAAGGGGCTGAAGGGGAACGCCTCGTACGACCTCTCGCAGGTCGACGTCGCGCACGAGACCGAGGGCGGGTACCGGAAGACCGGGCGCCACGGCGACGGGACGTTCGACAAGTACGACAAGGGGGACGGCCCCGAGTACGTCACGCTCGGCAAGTTCGGGCCGATGGTCGGCGTCACGACGATCGAGCACGTCCTCCGCCTGAACAACATCTGCAACGACCTCGGCCTCGACACGTCGTCGACCGGCTCGGCGATCGCCTGGGCGATGGAGCTGTGGGAGCGCGGGCTGATCACCGAGAAGGAGACGGGCGGCCTCGACCTGTCGTGGGGGAACTTCGAATCGATCGAGCGGCTCCTCTTCCTGATCGCGAAGCGGGAGGGGTTCGGGGACGTCGTCGCCGACTCGGCGCGGGCGGTCGAGACCGGGAAGTACCCGGCCGAGGCGCTGAAGTACCGGATGGCGGTGAAGGGCCTGTTCCAGTCCGACCCGCACGACGCGCGCATCCTGAAGGCGTTCGCGCTCGGGCTCGCGGTCGCGACCCGCGGCATGGACCACCTCCGGAACCGCGTCACCCTCGAGATCAACGCCCGCATCAACGACGACGAGGCGTTCAAGACCTCGCTCTACGGCGGGAAGGTCGCGCCCGAGCCGAACTCGTACGAGGGGAAGGAGATCGCGGTCCGGAAGTGCGAGAACACCTTCGCCGCCGGCGACGCGGTCGGGATGTGCCGGTTCACGACGAAGCTGTTCAACTCCCCGTCCCTCCCGGAGTACGCCGAGTTCAAGGAGCAGATCGGCCACGTGACCGGGCTCGAGTTCGACGAGGCGGAGCTCGACGAGTGCGGCCGCTGGATCACCGGCCTCGAGCGGATGATCAACGCGCGCCTCGGCGTCCGCGCGAAGGACGACACGCTCCCCGACCGCTGGTTCGACGAGGGGACGACGTACGGGCCGTTCCTCGGGGAGAAGGTCGACCGGGAGGAGTTCCGGAAGATGCGGAGCCGGTTCTACGAGGTGACCGGCCTCGACGCCGAGGGGGCGCCGAAGACGGACTGGCGCCGCGAGTTGGCCCGGCTGGCGACCGGCTTCGAGGTCCGGGTGAAGCTGCCGGCGCCGGTCGACGGCGCGCCGGACGGCGTGGTCGTCGTCGATCGTCCCGCCCGGACCGTCGGCGCGCTCCTCGCCGAGCTCGCGCGCGTCGCGCCCGAGGCCGCGGGCGTGATCGGCGACGAGTCGGTCAACGTGGCGGTGAACGGCGAGATGCTCCTCTCCGGCGCGTCGGACCACCCGATCTCGACGGGGGACGCCGTCGAGCTGATCCGGGCGTTCTCGGGGGGTTGACCGGGTCGATGCCGTTCCGCGCCGCGCCGCTCGCCGCCGCCTTCGTCGTCCTCCTCGCCTGCTCCGAGGCGCGGAACACGCCGTCCGACGCGTTCGCCTCCCTCCGGACCGCGATCGCCGAGTCGCGGTGGGAGCTCCTGTACGAGGTGCTGACGCCGGAGGTGCAGGCCGGCTACGACGAGCAGATCGCGACGAAGGACGCCGAGCTCGCCGCGCTCGCGCGCCGGGACGGGCCGTCCGCCGCCGACGGCCTCCTCCGGCCGATCGGCATCTCGCACGACGAGTGGAAGCGGCTCGACGCCCGGGCCCGGTTCGCGGGGATCTTCGAGGCGAGCGCGCGCGCCCAGTTCGTCTCGATGGGGGTGAACGAGGAACACCTGAAGGAGGCGGAGGTCCGGTCGGTCGAGTCGCACGGCGGCCGGGCCGAGGTCGTCGTCGACGACGGCAAGGGACACCGCACGCGCCTGACGTTCACGCTCGTCGACGGGACGTGGCGCTTCGACCCGGGAGAGCCGTGACCGACTGGCTCGTTCCCGAACAGGACGTCGTCCGGATCGTCGACGCCGCCCCGACGCCGCTCGTCCAGGTCAGCCCCGACGGCCGGCGCCTGCTGACGTTGTCGTACCGCGCGCTCCCGCCGCTGGCGCAGCTCGCCGAGCCGATGCTCGGGCTCGCCGGCGTCCGGTTCCACCCGCGCCTCCACCAGTGGCGTCGCCCGTACGACTTCACCGGCTACACGATCCGCGACCTCGACTCGGGCGACGTCCGTTCGATCGAGACGCCGGACGGGGCGCGCCTCGGCCGGGCGGTCTTCTCCCCCGACGGCCGAAGGCTCGCGTTCGGCCACACGACCGACTCGGGCGTCGAGCTCTGGCTCGGCGACCCGGCGACCGGCGCGGCGCGGCGCCTGCTCGACCGGAAGCTGAACCAGACGATGGGCGGCTCGGCGTCGTGGTGGGCGGGGCAGGACGCGCTGCTGGTGCTGCTGGTCGACCCGCGCCGCGGCGAGCCGCCGGCCCCGCCGCGCGTGCCGCCCGGGCCGCGGGCCGAGGAGACGGCCGGGCGCGCGGCGACCCACCGGACCTGGGCGGACCTCCTCCGGACCGCCCACGACGAGGCGCTCTTCGACCACTACCTGACCGGGCAGCTCGCGCGGGTCGACCTCGACCCGGACGGCGGCCCGCCGACCGTGACCGAGCTGGGCGAGCCGGGGATCTTCCTCGACGCCGCGGTCTCGCCGGACGGGACGACCGTCCTCGTGGAGCGGGTCCTCCCGCCGTACCCGCACGACGTCCCGCTGCACCGCTTCGCGCACGCGATCGAGCTGTGGGACGGGTCGGGGGGGCTCGTGCGGACGGTGGCGACGCAGCCGGTCGCCGACGAGGTGCCGATCCAGGGCGTGACGGTCGGGCCGCGCGCCGCGTCGTGGCAGCCGCTCGAGCCGGCGACGCTCGTCTTCGCGGAGGCGCTCGACGGCGGCGACCCGCGGACGACGGCCGAGCACCGGGACCGGCTGCTCCGGCTCGAGGCGCCGTTCGACGGCCCGCCGGTCGAGACGGCGCGGACCGGCGAGCGGTTCGTCGGGCTCGACTGGCTGGAGCGGCCGGGGCGGGCGTTGGTGTCGGAGTGGGACCGCGACCGGCGCTGGGTGAAGACCGTCCTGCACGACCTCTCGGGCGGGTCGATCGAGCCGCGGGTCGTGTTCGATCGCTCGATCGACGACCGGTACGGCGACCCGGGCCAGCCGGTCCGCCGCCGGACGCCGGACGGCTCGGTCGTCGCGCGGATGGACGGCGACGCGGTCTTCCTCGTCGGCGACGGCGCGACGGAGGAGGGGGACCGGCCGTTCCTCGATCGGTTCGACCTCGAGACCGGCGAGAAGGAGCGGCTGTTCCGGGCGGACGCCGAGCGGTACGCGCACTTCGTCCAGTTCACCGCGTCCGGCGAAGGGCCGAGCCGCGACTTCGTGATCCGACGCGAGTCGGCGACAGATCGGAAGAGCGTC
>JBICIB010000909.1:0-3403 GCA_043101415.1 Planctomycetota bacterium JB042
GTGACGGCCGCCGGCGGCCGTCACCTGCTCCGCCGTCTCCTCGATCGTCTCCGGCCGGCCCGGCCCGCTGGCGAGCGCGCCGCGCACGCTCCGCCCCGTGCACCAGACGGTCGCCCCCGCCTCGCCGAGGGCCCGCGCGATCCCGCGCCCGGCGCCGCGGGTCGCCCCCGCCACCAGCGCGACCTTCCCTCGCAGCGGCAGCTCCATTCGGGTCGTCCGTCCCTCGCTTCGATCCGCCTCGCCCGTCCGCGCATCGGACCGGTCGCGTCCGCCATCGTACGCCTCCGCGCGATCCGCGAGCGGGCGGCCTCGGGTGCGACGATTCGCTCCACCCCGTCGCCCGGAGCCCGCGCGCGCGTCCGGCTACCATGACCGGGCCGCGAATCGAGCGCCCCGGATGTCCGCGAACCTCCCCGACGCCGCCCGACCCTCCCGCCCTCGACTCCTGCGATTCGTCGCCGCGGGCGCCGCGCTGACGGCGCTGCTGCTGCTCGCCCGGTTCGTCGTCCCGTCGTCGGCCGAGCTCCCGGCGGACGCGCGCACGGACGCGGTCGGGACGCCCGAGGCCCCGGGCGGTCCGGCGCGCGGCCCCGAGACCGCGCTCGCGCCGGACGCTCCGACGGCCGGCGTCCGGCGGGAGGAGGCGGGGCCGGCCGCACGCGGCGGGCTGGCCGGCGTCGTCCTCGACGAGGCGTCGGGGAACCCGGTCCCCGGCCTGCGCGTCCGGTGGTCCGAGACGGCGCCCCGGATCGGCCTGATCGACGGCGTCGAATGGACCCTCGTCGAGCGCGTGAAGGACGTGAAGCGCCGGTACGACGACCTGTTCCTCCGCCCCGGTCGCGAGTCGATCTCCGACGGCGACGGGAGGTTCCGCCTCGACGGCGTCGCGACGGGGACCGTCCACCTCGTCGTCCTCGGTCCGCACCACTACCAGACCGAGTTCGCCTCGGTCTCGCTCGACCGCGACGAGCGCCGCGACGACCTCGTCCTGAAGGTGCGCGCCGGAGGGCGGGTCGTCGGCCGCGTGACCGACGAGGCGGGCGCGCCGATCGAGGGGGCGGAGGTCGGCCTCTTCTACCCGCTGTCGCCGCTCTCGATCTTCACGCTCGAGGCGGCCGGGACGCGGAAGGTCCTCGCGTTCACCGACCGGGACGGACGGTACGCCACCGACGCCGTCCGGCCGGGGAGCGGGTACTTCGTGCACGTGATCCTGCCGCGGCGGCCGCACGTGACGCGCAAGGGGATCGTGGTCGAGCGCGGACGCGACACGCGGGTCGACGTCCGCCTGACGCCCGGAGGCGTCGTCAGCGGCCGGGTCGCCGGACCGGACGGCGAGCCGGTCGTCGGCGCCGAGCTCCGGCCGATCCGCCTCGGCTCGGCGTGGGACATGATCTGGGAGAGCGACGTCGGGCTGTACGACGGGCGGACCGACGAGCACGGCCGCTACCGGATCGAGGGGCTGCCGGGGGGGAACCACCGGCTGTTCGTGCGCGCCGACGGCTACGCGCCCGCGTACCGCGAGGTTCCGGGCGTGGCGGACGGCCGGGTCGTGCGGCGCGTCGACTTCGAGCTCGGGCGCGGCGCGTTCCTCGCCGGGAGGGTCGGCGACGAGGACGGGACGCCGATCGCCGGCGCGTTCGTGCGCGCGGGAGGAGGCAGCCTCCTCGCCCCCGCCGAACCGGCCGCCCGGTACTCCCGGAGCGGGCGAGGCGCCGCGTTCGCGTCGTTCGAGCTGCCGGTGGCGACGTACGACGAGATGTCCCCGGCGCAGCAGAGCGACCTCCGCCGCGCGGTCCTCGAGGTCGTCGGGCTCGGACGGTCGGGCGGCGAGGACGACCCGGCCGACGACCTCCCGCGCGAGCGGGTCTTCGACGGCGAGGACTACACGTACCTGATCCATCGGTTCGTCGACACGACCGACGAGGAGGGGCGGTTCCGGATCGAGGGGCTGACGACGGACGAGGCGTTCTGGATCTGGGTCCGCTCGGACGGCCACGGCGACCTCCTCCTGCGCGGCGCCCTGCCGGACACCGACGACCTCGAGATCGTCCTGCCGCGGCCGGCCGGGTTCTCGGGGATCGTGCTCGACCGCGGCACCGGCGAGCCGGTCGATCGTTTCCGCGTCGAGGCCCGCAACCTCGTGAACTTCGACCGGGTCGACCGGACGTTCGAGGCCGCGGACGGGCAGTTCGCCGTCGGCGGCCTGAACCCGGGCCTGTACCGGTACACGGTCGAGGCGGACGGGTACGAGCGACACTTCGACGGGCGGCTCCGCCTCGGGCCCGGCGAGACGAAGGCCGGCGAGATCGTGCTGCTCGACGCGGGGGCGCGGATCGAAGGGGTCGTGCTCGACGCGACGACCGACGAGCCGATCGCCGAGGCGCGCGTCGTCCCGGGCGCGGAGAAGGGGCCGTACTACCGCCGGATCCTCCCCCGGATGTTCGCGGCCGCCCGCACCGACGAGGAAGGCCGGTTCTCGCTGACCGGCGTCGGCGCCGGCGACCGGACGCTGACCGCCTCGCACCCGCGGTACGTCCGGCGGTCGGTCGAGCTCGAGCAGGTCCGGGCCCGGGAGCGGCGCACCGAGGTCGTGATCCGCCTGGCGCGGGGCGGCGCGATCGCGGGACGCGTGGTCGGGCCGGGCGAACGGCCGCTGGTCGGCGTCGACGTGATCGTGCAGAGCCGCGACCGGTCGGTCTTCCGGCAGGCGGTCACCGACCCGGCCGGGGCGTTCCTGGTCGAAGGGCTCGCCGCGGGGCCGTACGCGGTGATGCGGCTCGACCTCGACCTCTCCGACGGCGACGTCTTCGCGATGCGCCCCCGGCTGATGAACGGGCTCCGGCCGGTCGACGCGCCGGTGGAGGACGGCCAGACGACGCACGTCACGCTGCGGGTCGGCGACCCCGACGACGGGGCGCTCGTCGACGGGCGCGTCCTGGAGCACGAGCGGCCGATCGCCGGCGCGTTCGTGACGTTCGTGCGGGTCGACGGCGGCGCCCCGGGGACCGGCGGCCTGCTCGCCGACCGGACCGACGCGGACGGCCGCTACGAGATCCCCGGGGTCGAGGCCGGGACGTACGTCGCGCGCATCGGAGGCGCCCCGATCGGGCCGAGCGCGGTCCGGATCCCGGTCGAGGTCGCGGATCGCGGGCGCCTCACGATCGACCTCCGCATCCCCGGCGCCGCGATCGTCGGCCGCGTGCTCACGCCGGCGCAGCTCCCGCTCGAGGGCGTCGCGGTGGCGGTCGAGGCGGAGCGGCGGCGCGGCACGTCCGGCCTCCTCCGGTTCGCCACCTCGAGGACCGGCGCGGACGGCCGCTTCCGACTCGGCCGTCTCGCCGCGGGGCGGACCTCGGTCTCGATCCGCGGCGGGCGCTTCGACGGCGGCGTGCACGCCGGCCGT
>JBICIB010000910.1:0-7687 GCA_043101415.1 Planctomycetota bacterium JB042
CGGTCCGGATCGTCTCGAGCGCCGCGAACAGCCGCTCGGCGTTCAGGAGCGGCTCGCCGATCCCCATCACGACCAGCCGGTCGACGCGCGGCGTGTCGGTCTGCCTCTCGTCGCAGGTCGGCTGCCCGGTCGGCTGCCGCTTCTGCGCCAGCGGCATGGACGGGCTGGTCCGGAACCTCGAGGCGCACGAGATCGTCGAGCAGCTCGTCCACGCCCGGCGGGTCGATCCGCGCGTCGACCGGCTGGTCGTGATGGGGATCGGCGAGCCGCTCCTGAACGCCGAGCGGCTGTTCGCGGCGCTCGAGACGATCCGGACCGAGGGCGGGATCGGGCCGCGGCGGATGGTCGTCTCGACGGTCGGCGCGAAGGGGGCGATCCGTCGGCTCGGGACGTACGGGCGTCGGGTCTCGCTCGCCCTCTCCCTGCACGCGCCGGACGACGAGCTGCGCGGGGCGCTGATCCCGTCGATGGCCGGGGCGTCGGTCGCCGAGCTCGTCGAGGACGCGACGTGGTACGCGGACCGGATCCGGAACAAGGTCCTTGCCGAATCGACCCTCCTCGCCGGGGTGAACGACTCCGACGACCACGCCCGGCGGACCGGGGCGCTCCTGAAGGGGCGCCCGATCTACCTGAACGTCATCCCGTTCAACCGGGTCGACGGGGCGCCGTTCACCCCGCCGGCGCTCGAGCGGGCCCGACGGTTCGTCGACGTCGTGCGAGCCTCCGGAGCGTTCGCGACGGTCCGAAAGACGATGGGGGCGGTCGAGACGGCGGCGTGCGGACAGCTCCGGATCCGGGCCTCGCGAGCGGGAGAATCCGTCGGCGGGGACGCTCCGGGCCGGGCAGGGGCCCGATCGTGAGCTAGAATCGAGGGTTCGGCCACACTCCTGGGAACCCGCGAGACCGCACCATGATGATTCGCAAGGGCTTGAAGCAGCTCCAGTTCGGCGTGAAGAACCCGAACCAGCTCGCGCGGGTGATGGCGTCCGAGGCGAAGATGCGCATGGGGCTCCCGACCCTCCGGAGCATCGAGCTCGCGACGACCTGGATCTGCAACCTGACCTGCGAGTTCTGCTACGCCGAAGACCTGATGTACGCCAAGAAGCGGCCCCCGCACATCCCGGTCGACGTGGTGAAGGACCTGATGGAGCAGGCGCGGGCGCTCGGGATGATCCACGTCAACGTGACCGGCGGCGAGCCGATGGTCCGGAAGGACATCTTCGAGCTGATCGACGTCATCCCGAAGGACGTCGTGGTCTCGATCGTCACCAACTCGACGCTCCTCACGAAGGAGAAGATCGATCGCCTGAAGGAGGTCGGGGTCTCGACGATCCAGATGTCGTATGGCGAGAACTACCACAAGCACTTCGACATCGAACTCGCCCGGTACGCGGTCGAGATCGGGCTCGGCCTGACGCTCTCGGTCGTCAACATCGAGGCCGAGCGGCACAACGTCCTCGCCGCGCTCGAGATGGCGCCGAAGGAGGGGTTCTCGGTCCTGTTCAACTACCCGATGCGCTACAAGAACAAGGGGCTCGACGACGAGATCTACTGGAAGTACCGCTACGAGCCGTACGTCCGGGAGGACAACCTCTTCTGGTCGGGGAAGGACAAGTGCCCGGCCGGCACCACGAAGGTGTACGTCACGAACGACGGCGACGTGATGACGTGCGACCGCATCCACGGGTCGTTCGGGAACATCCACCAGGAGCCGCTCGAGCCGATCTGGCGCCGGATGTACGACCGCTTCAAGGACGTGAAGTCGTTCTGCCTGCTCGAGACCTGCCCGAAGCAGTGGAAGCGGAACAACGAGAAGACGGGGAAGGACTACGACCCGTCGCTGATCGGCAACGACTCCGATCCGTTCAACGTCTTCGCCGGGACCGAGCTGGAGAAGGACCTCGTGCCGGTCAGCTCGTTCGCGCAGGAGATGCACGAGAAGGCGACGTCGGCGAAGTAGGCGGCACGGCCGCGCGCCCGCGTCACCACGGCGCCTCTTCGAACGCCCCCTCGTCGACCGGCGCGTCGACGAGCACCCCCGTGATCGTCCGGTCCATCGACGGCGCCCGTTCGCCGTCGAACGTCACCTCCCACGCCGTGGGGAGGGTCAGTCCGCCGACGGTGGCGGTCGCGGTGTAGACGCGTTCGATCGTCCCGAACCGCAGGCTCGGGCCGCGGCCACGGAAGGTCGACCGACGGATCCCCCCGGACGCGTCGAGGTCGAGCGCCGTCGTCGCGCCGCCGTGACCGACCTCGACGCGCCGGAGCTCCTCGCCGTGGAGGGAGACGGTGCCCCGCGCGTAGGCGACGAAGCCGTCCGCCTCGCGCGCGCGCAGGAGGACCCAAGGCTCGCGCCGGGCCTGCTGCCCGAACTCGAACGACTGCGACGGGGCCATCGTGGCGACCTCGTCCATCCGCCGGAAGAAACCGCGGTCCCCGTCCCGGACGAGCGCCTGTCGCCACGAGTCTCCGTAGACGGATCGATCGACCCGTCGCGCGATCGAGGGGCCGTCGAAGACGAGGAGTCGGGAGCTCGTTCGGGCGATCTCCACCCCGTCCCGGTCCTCGAGCCAGTCGCGACGCAGCTCGACGCTCCGCACGGAGTCGAGGCGCGCCGCGCCGCCGGCGCGGGCGACCGCCTCGGCGATCAGGCGCCGCCCCGCCGCCAGCTCCTCCTCCGTCCCCGCGGGGGGCGCGTCGGCGCCGCCGATCAGCGCCTCCGGCGACGAGAGGAACCCGGCCCGGCACTGCGTCGAGGCGAAGATGTACAGGCGGCCGTCGTGGACGGCGTGGATGCCGGTGCGCCCCTCGCCCGACAGCGGCCCCATCCGCGCGCACGCGCCGCCGAGCTGGATCCCGTACCGCTCGGGCGCGGCTCGGAACGCGGCCTCGTTCTCGGCGGTCGCGAACCGATACGTGTAGCGGCCGTGCGTCCACGAGCGGGCCTCGTCCCCCTCGATCTCCTCTCCGGCCACGAGGGCGACCGGGTCGAACGGGAAGACGCGGTCGGGGGCCTCGGCCTCGACGGCCACGGCGACGAGCAGGAGGAGCGGGGCGGCGAACGTGTTCATCGGGATCTCCGATCGAGTCTCCAGGGGACGATTCCACCCTCTCGTGCGCCGCGGCGGCTCATCCCCCTTCGGAATCCGTCTCCGCGATCATCCGGTGGAGCTTCTTTCCGTTCAGGAAGCCGTACCCGAATTCGAGCGGCCAGAGGAGGAAGTAGATCATCCCGGCCCACGCCGCCTGGCGTTCGCCGAGGGTCGCGAGGCCGATGGACGCGACCGACACGGCGACCACGATCAGGTGGGCGGAGAGCATCGCCTTCGTGAGGTGGACCTCGATCTCGTCGAGTTCGAGGTCCTCCCGTCGCCGCAGGGCGTGGACGTGCATCAGCGCCAGCAGCAGGAAGACGAGCGCGCAGCCGGTGCTGTAGAAGATCATCAGCCCCTGCACGTCCGCCCGCGTCACCATCGGCACGAGCCCTCCGTCCGGTCCGGCGACCTCGATCGGCCACCCGGCCGCCTGTCGCATGAGGAACGAGAACATCAGCTTCAGCGGGTAGACGTAGATCATCACCACGAACAGGAAGCCGGCGTTCAGGAAGAAGGTCGGGCCGTCCTCGAGGCCGTACCGCCGGAAGAACTGGTAGTGGAAGAACCACAGCATCAGGAGCATCGCGAAGCTGACGAGGAACGCCGGGACCTCCCGGACGGCGTCCCACATCTCCGCGGTCGTCCGCGGCGCGTCGAGCGACACCACGAGGAGGGTGATCGCGAACGCGAAGATGACGTCCGTCAGCGCCTCGATGCGCGACACGTTCCCGCCGCGCCACCGGAACCACTTGTCCGCCGTCGGGGCGCGGTGGAAGAGGTGCTCGCGGATCACGCCGTGTCCCTCAGCCCTCGGACACGGGGAGGAGCCCCCGCGCGACGATCCACTCCGCGGCGGCCTCGGCGACCCGTTCGTGGCCGAGCACGGAGAGGTGTCCCGAGTCGTGCGGGAGCCAGACGTCCGGGTGACGTTCGGCGAGCGGGGCGAGGAGCGAGCGGTACGGCGCGCCGACGTCGTCGAGCGTCTCCGCGAGCTTCTCGAACAGCTTGATCGGCTCGTCCGGCGCGGCCGTGTTCGCGAACGCGGGGATCAGGAGGACCGCGAGCCGCGTCCCCTCCTCCCGGCAGCGCCGGTCGAGCCGGACCAGGAGCTCGCGCGCCAGCGCCACCTTCCGGCGCCAGAGCGGGAGGTCGGGGTCGATCACCTCCTTCCCGACGTACGCGTCGAGGAGCCGTTCCAGCTCGTCGCGGGCCTCCGACTCCTCGTCGACCTCCTCCGGGAGCATCCGCGCGTGGACGAACCGCTCGAACGCCTGGTACGTCGCCGTCCGCCGGACGAGCGACCGGCCCGGGAAGTCGTGGTACGGGGTCGGGCGGCGGGAGATCTCGATGTCGTTCTGGTACAGGCAGACGACCACGAGGTCGGGGGAGAGGGCGAAGCCGTAGCGTTCGAGCCAGAGCAGGTACTGCCGCAGGTCGTACCCCGGGACCCCGGAGTTCATCGGCCGGACGTTCGGCCGACCCCGCCGGTCGAGCGCGTCGCGCAGGCGCCAGGCGAACGTCTCCTCCTGCGCGACGTCGACGCCGAACGTGATGCTGTCCCCGAGCAGCAGGACGCGCCGCTCTCCGGGCGGCTTCTCGCGCGGGAACTCCTCGTCGCGCAGGCCGTGCGCGTTCACGTGGACGGGGAGGCCGTTGCGCGTCTCTCCGTCCTGCGACGGGACGAAGTGCCACCCGAGCTCCTCCACGCGCTCGGTCAGCACCGCCTCGCCGTACCCCGCCAGCCGGAGGCCGAACTCGAGGGTCGCCAGCAGCGCCGCGGTGGAGACGGCGGCGAAGAGGAGTTTCCGGCCGAGACCGATCCGTCGTGTGCCGTGCTCTTCCATGGAGCGGGCGATCGTACCGCGTCCGGGGGCGGGCGAGCGCGGCGGTACGCGGAGTTCGGGCGCCGCGCCCGTCGACGGAGGTCGAGCGAAGGACCGCCCTCCCCCGGCCGGAGCCGGAGGAGGGCGGTGTCGGAGCCCTTCCCTCGCCGCCGGCTCTCAGTTCAGCGTCAGCTTCACGCCGTTGCTGGCGGAGATGCCGGTCCCCGACGGCGAGCCCGGGTCGCTGACGAGCGCCTGCAGCGTCACCGGCAGGACGACCGACGGGACGTTCGACGGCACGGTGACCGGGAGGACGAGCGAGCCGTTCCCGGCCCCCGCCCCGAGGAGCGGCAGCGGGCTGATGATCCCCGGCAGGAGCGGGTTCGTCAGCAGGTTGCACCCGCCGCCGATCGGCAGGCTCCCCTCGCCGAGGCCGAGGTAGATCGAGAAGAACGATCCGCCGAGCGCGCTCTGGACGTCGAACACGATGTCGTCGCCGTTCGACGGGCAGCCGGCCATGGTGAAGACCGGCACGAAGCCGCCGGTCCCGGGGCAGCCGGTCCCGTACGTCTCGATCGTCCCGCCGCAGATGCCGCGGACGAAGCCGGGGTCGTGCGCGAACGAGCCGCCCGAGAGCGGGGTCGCGGGGCCGGCGGACCCGACCAGGGAGAAGCCGCCGCCGGAGACGGTCTTCCCGCCCCCGTCGAACGCCTGCCAGTCCTGGTCGAACCCGCCGCCCGACTGGGGGGCCGCGGCCGGCGCGAGCGCCGACGCGAGGAGCAGGAAGAGGAGGGGGACGCGCATCAGCGGCCTCCCTTCGCCGCGGCGAGCGCCTCGACCATCTCCGTCAGCGCGGCGACCTGCGCCTCGAGCTCGGCGACGCGCGCGTCCGCCGCGGACGCGTCGGCGGCCGTGAGGGCCGGCCGGAGCGTCGTGGTCCGGAACGCGCCGGCGCCGAGGTTGTGGTGCAGGAGGAGCGTGCCGTCGGCGAGCTCGACCCGGAGGTCGGGCCTGTCGTCGCGGTCGTGGTCGAGGAAGCGCGCCTCGACGATCGGCTGGCCGAAGTCGAGCCCGAACGCCGCGGTGACGTCGGTGAACGCGAAGGCACCGCTCCCCTGGAGCAGGCGGGCCGCGCCGTCCGCGTCGACGACCAGCAGGTCGACGTTCCGGTCGAGGTCGACGTCCTCGAGGAGCGCGATCCGGACGCCGTCGACGTCGCCGAGGCCGGCGGTCTCCGTGACGTCCTGGAACGAGCCGCTCCCGAGGCTGCGGAGGAGGGTCAGGCCGGCGCCGTCGAGCACCGCCACGTCGTCGAGCCCGTCGCCGTCGACGTCGCCCCACGCCTCCTTCTCGATCCGGACCACCGGGCCGGCCGCACGGTCGAGCGCGTCCCGCCCGTCGCGGCCGTCGGCGCCCTCGCGCCCGGCCGCCGCGTCGGCGGCGTCCCGTCCGTCGGGGCCGCGGCGGCCGTCGTCGCCGCGGACGACGCGCTGCTCGACCTTCGCGAGGCGCGCCTCGAGGGCGGCGACCCGGTCGTCGTCGGCGCGGCCGCCCGCGACCGCCTCGCGCTCGGGCTCGTCGGCGTCGGTCGTCGGAGTGGCGAAGCCGCGCGCCACCAGCACGAGGACGGTCCCCGCGCCGGCGGACGACTTGTCCTCCATCGCGATCCCGATCGACGGGCCGGGGCGGTCCATCGCCATGGCGTGCCCCGCGACGTCGCTCGACGTGAGCGGCTGTCCGAGCTCCACCGGGCCGACGACCTTCACGGGGACGCGGCCGGCGAGCGCGACCGCGACCTCGCCGCGCGCCCAGGAGTCGAGCGCCGCCTCGAGGTCGTCGACGCGACGGGCGAGCCCCTCGTCGTCCGGGTCCGCGGCGGCGTCGACGCGCGCGCGGTCCATCTCGTCGAACATCGGATAGGCGTCGGACGAGGGCCCGCTGAGCAGCAGGCCGGGCCGCGTCGACACGACGCCGACCAGGGCCGGGTCGTACGCGCGGCGCGACTCCCGGACCCCCTCGACCTGCCCGGGGTCGAGCGTGACGACGGTCCCCGGCTCGAGGTCGGCATCGCCGAAGAACGTCTCGGCGACGTCGCACGAGCCGGCCGAGGTGACCGAGCCGTCGAGCTCCAGGTTGCCGTTGGCGTGGAGCACCAGCTCGTTGTCGCTGGCCGAGTTCTGGAAGACCCACCCGGTGTTCGAGTTGTTGCCGATGTTCGACACGAACGCCGACGTCACGGCCGGGAGGGCCGAGCAGCCGGTGATGTTCGTCGTGTCGTCCCATCGGAACCAGTTCGCCGTGACGCTGCCGCTGTCCTGGAAGTAGATCGTCGGGTCGCCGGAGAACGTCCCGAGGTAGATGTCGTCTCCGACCTCGAGGGAGTCGTCGACCCGCAGGTCGTCCTGGGTCGAGATGTCCGACGAGCCCGGCGGGGTCGTGTTCCCGCCGAACGAGTTGAACGAGAGCGGCGTGAACGTGGAGCCGATCGGGGCGCCGACGGTGAAGGTCCCGTTCCCGCCGATCCGGAAGTTGTCGTTCATGTCGAACGAGTTCGGGATCGGCTCGAAGCTGAAGTTCGTCTCCAGCACGCCGGCCGCGGTCTCGAACCGGAGCCGCTTCGGGCCGTCCTTCTTGAACGTGATGATGTTGCCGATGTCGAGGAAGCCCTTCACCTCGACGACGTCGCTGCTCTTCGCGCCGAGGTTCAGCGTGAAGAGGTTCGACGTCCCGCCGTGGATCGTCAGGTCGGTGTCGAAGTCCGCGTTCGTG
>JBICIB010000911.1:0-3161 GCA_043101415.1 Planctomycetota bacterium JB042
GGGTCCGCTTCAGGATCGGCACGAGCCGCGGGTCGGGGTACGTCACCTTCTCCTTCCCCGCGCGGCGCCGGAGGTAGGGGTGGACCATCTCTCCCTGGATCGGTCCGGGGCGGATCAGCGCGACCTCGACCACCAGGTCGTAGAAGCAGCGCGGCTTCAGCCGCGGCAGGGTGTTCATCTGCGCGCGCGACTCGATCTGGAACACCCCGACCGTGTCGGCCCGACAGAGCATGTCGTAGACCGCGGGGTCGGTCGGAGGGAGGCGGGCGAGGTCGATCTCCGTCCCCTCGTGCGCCTTCACCAGCGCGATCGCGTCCTGGATCACCGTCAGCATCCCGAGGCCGAGCAGGTCGATCTTGATCAGGCCGAGCTGCGCGCAGTCGTCCTTGTCCCACTGGATGACCGTCCGCCCGGGCATCGCCGCGTTCTCGATCGGGACGATGTCGGCGAGCGGCCGTTCGGTGACGACCATCCCCCCGACGTGGATCGAGAGGTGCCGCGGGAAGCGATCGATCGCCTCGACGAGGGCGGCGAGGTGCTTCATGCGCGGGGCGTCGGGGTCGAGCCCGGACGTCCGGCGCTCCTTCACCTCCTCCGCCGCCTCGGTCGCCCGGCGCGCGTCGAGGGCGACGGTGGCGCGCTCGACCTGGGCGAGCGACAGCCCGATCGCCTTCCCGACGTCCCGCACCGCGGAGCGTCCGCGGTAGGTGATGAACTCGCAGACCATCCCCGCGTGGTCGCGCCCGTACTTGTCGTAGACGTACTGGATCACCTTCTCGCGTTCGCGGTGCGCGAAGTCGAGGTCGATGTCCGGGGTCTCCTTCCGGTCCTCGGAGACGAACCGCTCGAACAGGAGGTCGAGCCCGACCGGGTCGACCGCGGTGATGCCGAGGCAGTAGCAGACCGCCGAGTTCGCGGCCGACCCGCGCCCCTGACAGAGGATCCCGTTCTCGCGCGCGAACCGGACGATGTCCCAGACGATGAGGAAGTATCCGGCGAGGTCGAGGCGCTCGATGACGTCGAGCTCGTGCGCGATCTGCTTCGCCGCCTTCGGGGTCATCGGGCGGTACCGTCCGCGCGCCCCCTCGTGGACGAGCCGGTGGAGGGTCGAGAACGGGGTCTCCCCCTCGGCGACCGGGAACGCGGGGACCCGGACCGGCAGCCGGTCGAGGGTGAAGCGGCAGCGGTCGGCGATCCGGGCGCTCGCCGCGACCGCGCCGTCGTACGCCCGGAAGCGGCGGACGATCGCCTCGATCGGCTTCAGGTACCGCTCGCCGTTCTCGAACAGGAGGGTCTCCGCGTGGTCGAGGTCGGTCCGGTGGCGGATGGCGGTCAGGACGTCCTGCAGCTTCCGGCCCTCGGGATCGGCGTGACGGACGTCGCCGGTCGCCACGCGCGGCACCCCGACCCGCCGTCCGATCCGCTCGAGCCGGGCGTTCAGCTCGGCGTCCCGTTCGCGGAGGTGGCCGATCAGCTCGAGGTGATAGCCGTCCCGGCCGAAGGCGTCGCGCCACGCGCCGGCGCGCTCGGCCGCGTCCCGCTCGCGCCGGTCGTCCCGTTCGCGGAGCCGCGCCGCGACGTCGCCCGCGGCGCCGCCGGAGAGGGCGATCAGCCCCCGCGCGTGGGCCGCGACCTCGTCGAACGAGACCGCGGACTCTCCCTTCGGCCGCCGGAGCCGCCCCCGGGTCAGGAGACGGGTGAGGTTCGACCACCCTTCGGCGTTCCGGACCAGGAGCGTCGCCCGGTGGCCGCTCGTCAGCGTCACCTCGGCGCCGTGGATCGCCCGGATCCCGACCTCCCGGCACGCGAGATGGAAGCCGGGGGCGCCGTACACTCCGTCCCGGTCGGTCAGCGCGAGCGCCCGGTAGCCGAGCTCGTGCGCGCGCCGGGCGAGGGTCTCGACCGAGGACGCCCCCTCGAGGAACGAGAAGTTCGAGAGGCAGTGGAGCTCGGCGTAGGGGGGGAGCGGCATGTCGGTCGGGCCCGCCGTCAGTCGAAGACGCCGTGCAGGTACCACCGTCCGTTCGACGCGCGGAACAGCCAGTAGAGGCCGCGGTCCGCGGTCGCGACCTCGAAGTAGTCGCGCGCGAACGGGTCGTCCCACCACTCGCCCGACCGCCGGTGCGGTCCGAACAGCAGCCGGACCGTGAGGATCGCGTCGCGGCGGCGGGGGTCGAGGGAGAACGCGGTCAACCGTCCGTCGCGGTGCCAGGTCCGGAGCGGCCGGGGCGGATCGATGAGCCGGAGCGCCGAGACGAGCGCGCCGTCCTCCGTCGCGTCGTCCGTCGCGCCGGCACGAGAAGGGCGAGGACGATCCGGCGCGGCGCCGGTCGCCGACGGCGCGAACGTCTCGCGCACGGTCCGCGCCTCGGGGCGATGGCTCGGTCGGACGGAGGTCCGCTGCAGCGCGCGGGCGCCGAACAGGGCCGCGAGCCGGGCGAGGACGCGCTCGACCCGTCCCGGGTCGCGGCGGCGGCGGGCGAAGAGGCGCCCCTGCTCCTTCAGCCGCGGCGCGTCCGCGGCGACCCGGAGCGACGCCTCGACGACCGGCGCCGAGAAGGTGGCGCGACCGATCTCCAGCTCGAGGAGGGTCCGGAGCGTTCGAGGGTCGGCGCACGGCGCGGACGGTTCGACCGGGACCTCGACGATCGCCTCGTCCTCGAGCAGGAACGAGGCGACGACATGCAGCGCCCCGCGCGGCGCGATCCGGGCGAGGACCCTCTCGACGAGCAGCTCGAGGGCCGGGCGGAGCGCCTCGAGATCGCGGGTCCAGGCGGCGAGCTCCTCGGTCTCCTCGACGACCTCGACCTCGGGCGCGCGGAGGAGGACGTCCTCCCCGAGCCCGCGCGCGAGCCGATGGGCGAGCACCCCCTCGCGGCCGTAGCGGACCTCGATAGCGGCGATCGGGAGCGAGGCGAACTCTCCGATCGTGCGGATCCCGAGCTGCCCGAGGCGGCGCCGGTTCTCATCGGAGAGCGGGAGCAGGTCGAGCGTGAGCGGGGCGAGCGTGCGCCGCTCCTTCCCGGGCGGGACGACGGTGACCGGGCCGTCCGCGCAGGCCGCGGCGGCGAACGCGCAGAAGCGGGGGCCGGCGACGGCGGCGCGGATCCGCGCGAAGCGGAGCGCCTCGACCGCGGCGACCATGCGTCGCGCGAGGGTCC
>JBICIB010000912.1:0-2997 GCA_043101415.1 Planctomycetota bacterium JB042
CCCCCCCCCCCCCCCCCCGCCCCGCGGCGGGAGACGAGCAGCCCGTTGAAGAAGTCATGCGGGGCTGCGGCGGCTCCCTCTCGCTGCTTTCTGCGAAAGCAGCGAGAGGGAGCTCGCCTCGCACCCACGGCACTTCTTCAACGGACTGCTAGACTGACGCGATGGAGAGGACGGGAATCGAGTTTCGGAGCGATCGCTACGCCTCGGAGTTCCTCGATCCGCGCGTGGGGTTCGAGCGGCGGACGAGCGAGATCGAGGTCCGGACCGATCCGCTGACCGGCCGGACCGCGCGCTTCGGTCCGCCGCGGGGTTCGCTCGACCTCGCGCCCGCCGCTCCCGAGGCGACCGAATCGGCCGCCGACGCCTGCCTCTTCTGCGCCCCCCTCGTCTTCGAGAAGACCCCGCGTTCGCCGCTCCTGGCGAAGGGTCGGCACGCCGTGGGCGAGGCGTTCCTCTTCCCGAACCTCTTCCCGTCGACGCTCGAATCGGCGGTCTGCGTCTTCACGACGTCGCACGACCTCGACCTGCTCGCGTACGACGAACGCCGGATCGCCGACGCGCTCCGCGCCTGCCGCGACTTCCTCCACCTCGCGGTCCGGGCGCACCCTCCCGGGCTCCACACCACGATCCTGGCCCGCCACCGCTCGGCCGACCCGGGCATCGCCCACCCGCACCTTCGGGCGCTCGCCGACCCGTCCCCGCTCGATTCCACGCGGACGACGGCCGACGGCGTCGCGGCGTACGCGGCGCGGACGGGGCGCCGCTTCCACGAGGACCTGGTCTCCGCCGAGTTCGAGGCGGAGCGCGGGCTCGCCCGGCTGCGGACGTTCGACTGGATCGTCCCGTTCTGCCCTCTCGGTCCGCTCCACGTCGAGGCGGTCGGACGCGAGCCCCGAGCCCTCGAGGAGCTGGCCGACCACGACCTCGAGGACCTCGCGGACGGCCTGGTGCGCGTGTTCCGTGGCTGTCGTCGGGCCGGGGTCGGAACGCTCGACCTCCGGTTCCAGGCGGGGGCGTCCCACGACACCGACGATCGCCGGTTCCCCCCGGTCCTCGAGGTGATCGCCCGCTCCGAGGGTCGCGGCGGCCTCCCGGACGGCCGCCCGCCGATGGACGCGCGAGGCCCCGCCCGGACGCTCGCGACGCGCCCCGAACGGGTCGCCGAGCTCCTGCGGCCGCCGTTCGCCGACATCTGAGGCGCGGCGAGTTTGCTATCCTGTGTCGTCCGCCCGGCCCCCGTCGGAGTCCGTCCGTTGATTCGCACCGCCAACGTCACCGATTACGAGAATCTGCCTCCGCGGGAGGAGGCGTACCGCGTGCTCGTCATGCGCAAGTGGCCGCGGGGGGTCCCGAAGGACGAGATCGACCACTGGATGAAGGACCTCGGGGCCTCTCCGGACCTGCTGAAGGAGTACAAGAAGGGGAAGGTGACGGCCGCCGGACTCCACAGCCGGTACATGGCCGAGGTCTCCGAGCCCGGGCGCCGGGAGCTCGTCCTCGGCCTCCAGCAGCGCATGATGAACATGAACGGGAAGGACCTGCTCCTCCTCTGCGACGGGGAGTCGGAGGACGGGTGCGTGCGGAACGCCCTGAAGGACATCCTCGAGACAACCTGACACGCGCGACGCGCCCTGCCGCGTCATCCCGACGCACCACGAGCCGCGCCAGATTGGCGCCATCGCGCCCAACCCATTGTCTTCCAGCACGTTCCGGGACCCACTCGGATCCGGTATGGCCGTTGCATCTCCGGCGATCGTTCGTCAGCTGGAGGTGTCACGATGTTCCACGACCGTTGGTCGAGCGTCCCCACGCTCAACGAGTTCGACCGTCTGTTCGACCGCTTCTTCCACCGGGCCGCGCCGGCGCTCTCGCTCGGCGCCTGGCCGAGACTGAACGTCCACGACGACGCGGAGACGATCGTCGTCCGGGCGGAGCTTCCGGGCGTCGACCCGTCCAAGGTCGAGGTCCACGTCGAGGACGACGTCCTCGTCCTCTCCGGCGAGCGTCCGAGTCCGGAGTCCGCCCGCGCCGTGCGCCGCGAGCGCTGGACGGGGTCGTTCCGGCGTGAGGTCGCCCTCGCGACCCGCGTCGACCTCGACAAGGTCGAGGCGCGCTACGTCGACGGGGTCCTGACCGTCCGCCTGCCGAAGGCGGCCGAGGCGAAGCCGCGACTCGTCGAGATCCACACCAACTGACCGGGCCGAGGCCCGCGATCACCATCCACCGGGAGAGAACGATGACCCAGACCGAATTCCCCGTCGCCGCCCCGACGACCTCCTCGGCGCCGGTCCACGCGCCGGCGACCGACATGCTCGAGTTCGACGACCGGCTCGAGCTCCACCTCGACCTGCCGGGCGTCGCCCGCGAGGACCTCGAGGTGAAGTTCGAGCAGGGCCGCCTGATGGTCCGCGCCGAGCGGACCGACGCGGGCGAGACGCTCACGCACCGCGAGTTCGGGAGCGCTCGCTACCGCCGCGCCTTCGCGCTGCCGGACGGCTACGACGCCGAGGAGATCGAGGCGCGCCTCGAGAACGGCGTCCTGACGCTCGTCGTCCCGAAGGCCGCCGCGCACCGCCCGCGGCGCATCGAGGTCCGCTGACCCGCGAGACGCGTCCGCGCGGCGAACCGACGCCGCGGATCGGCCGAGCGCCGGTCCGCGGCGTCCTCGCGTCTCAACGTCCCGCCCGACCGACTCAGAAGCGGAACGGCAAGCGGAGCCGGTTCACCTGCGGCCGCGGGGTCTCCGGCTGAGGAGGCGAGTCCGGGTCGGTCGCGATGTCGATCCGGATCTCCCAGCGGAGGAACGGGTATCCGTTGAGCACGGTCGGATCGTTCACCCACTCGGTCGCCGTGCCGAGGTCCGGGACCCCGGCGAGGACTCCGCTCTCGCGCGCCCCCTGGAAGACGACCTGGACCGACTGCTGGTACGGATCGAGCGTCCCGTTCGGGATGTAGTCGGGGCGCATCAGGTCCGGCGCGTCGACCTCGATGTCGTTC